>JAGRNP010000050.1 GCA_020440705.1 bacterium
CCACAGGCCCTCGGCCAGGGCGGCGCCGGCGGCGAGCAGCAGGGCGGCCCGCCGGCGTCCGGCCAGGGCCCGGCGCACCACCAGCAGCGACACCGCGCCGGCCACGGGCATGGACCCGACCCAGCCGGCCACGAAGCCGATGCCCAGGGCCTCGATCACGGCCCGCCGAACTCCCGACGGGCGGCGGCGAGGTCCGCCGGCGTGTCGATCTCGAGGCAGCGCAGGTGGCCGAGGTCGATGGGAGCGATCACGTGGCCCGCGACGGCCAGCTCGGTGAAGGCCTCCTCATAGTACTCGTTCACGCGGCCTTCGTTGTCGAGGCGCCGGTCGAGCACCGTCCGCAGTGCGGCCACGAAGTCGGGGGCGAAGACCTCCAGGCCCACCGACTCGCCCGCGGCCTCGGCCGGCGGGATCTCCTTCGAGAGCCGGATCACCCGGCCCGATCCGTCCAGCCCCACCTTCATCTCCTCGGCGCCGATGTCCCCGCGCGTGCGCAGGCCGAGCCGGTTGGGCGCCGCGTAGTCGAGCACGGCGTCGAGGACCGCGTCCTCGCAGGCGATGTCGCTGTCCAGCAGGAGGATCTCCTCGGCCGGATGGGCCGCCAGGGCCAGGCGCAGGGAGAAGGCGTTGTTGGTGGTGGCGTAGTCGACGTTGCGGATCCACGTCACGTCCAGATCGGGGCTGCCGGCGGCGACGGCGGCGCGGATCCGGTCGCCCTCGAAACCGTCGACCAGGGTCAGCTTCCGGACGCCGCGGGCGCGCAGCTGGCGCAGGGCGCGGCCGAGGATGGTCTCGCCGCCGAGGTCGAGCAGGCACTTGGGGCAGTGGTCGGTGAGGGGGCGCAGGCGGGTCGACCGCCCCGCGGCCAGCAGCACGGCTCTAATGGCTCGCTCCTTCCGGCAGACGGCCCAGGAGCCGCCGGTCGACGACGCGCCGCCACAGCAGCACCGCGCCGCCCCAGCCCGTGCCCACCACCAGGCTGAACCACAGGTAGGCGGCGACCTGGTCGAGGGCGCCGGCGAGCATCATCAGCGAGAGGTGGAAGGTGGGGCCGAAGAGCACCGCGGTGCGCATGACGGGCCGGCGGGCCTGCTGCCACTCGGCGAGCGGCACGTCGGCGAGGGCCCGGTGGGCGACGGTCCCGGGGGCCGAGTACCACAGCCGCGCGTAGAGTCCGTAGGCCCCGACGAGGATGCGGTCCCAGCGATGGGTGCCCGGCGGGTAGGTGGCCAGCGTGGCCTCCATGGCGGCGACCTCGGCCGCCGGGTCGGAGCGCTTGCCGTAGACGCGTCCCAGCCACTCGTTGCGGAAGCGGTCGACCATGGCGCTCCACCAGGCGTAGCTCAGGCCGCCGGGCACGCCCACGAGCCAGATGAAGGCCGGGGGGGTGCCGGTCGCGCCCAGCCCGACGAGCATGCCCACGAGCACCGCGGTGTTGGTGGTGTAGTCGACGAGGCCGTCGAAGACGTAGCCGGTGAGGGAGCCGCCGCCGCGCAGCCGGGCGAGCATGCCGTCGGCGCAGTCGACGGTGTTGGTCAGGAAGAGGAGCAGGGCGCCCCAGCGCAGGCCCTCGACGGTGCCGGTGGCGTAGCCCACCCCGGCCGCGAGGCCGAGCAGCAGGCTGATGAAGGTGATCTGGTCCGGCGTGATGCGGGTGGGCAGGACGATCCGCACCAGCCCGTAGGCCAGGGGCCGGTAGAGGAAGAGGTCGAGGATCTCCTCGACCTCGACCGCCTTCAGGGTGGCGCGGTAGCCCGCCAGGAGCCCCTCGCTGTGATCGCTTCCGGTCACGCCACGTCGCCGGATGCCGCCACGCGGGCCGCCGCCGCCGGCCAGGCCGTTTCGATGGCCGCGAGCAGGCGGGCGTTCTCCTCGGTCGTGCCCAGGCTGATGCGCGCGAAGCCCAGGAAGGCCGGCTCGGTGAAGAACTTGATCACCAGGCCGGCTTCGTCCAGCACCGCCTTCAGGCCGGGGCACACGTGCTCGGGCATGCGCACGAGGACGAAGTTCGCCGCCGAATCGTAGATGCGGCAACCGGGCAGGGCGCGGAAGAACTCGTAGAAGCGCTCGCGGTCGGCCGCCATGCGCCGGGCGATGTCCCGGTAGTAGTCCGGGCTGTCCAGGGCCGCGAGGGCCAGGCGCTCGCTGATGCGGTTGTAGCCCAGGTTGCGGGCGCAGAAGCGCTCGAAGTCGGCGAGCCCCGTGCCGGTGATGCCGTAGCCGATGCGGACGCCCGCCAGGGCGAAGAGCTTGCTGAAGGTGCGCAGGATGACCAGACGGGGGAAGCGGGCGACGAGCTCGGCGTAGTCGTCGGCCTCGTCGGGATCGAGGCCGAAGTAGGCCTGGTCGAGCACGACGGGCGTGTCGCGGTAGGCCTCGAGCACGCGGATCAGGTCGGCGCGGGGCATCCGGTTGCCCGTCGGGTTGTTGGGCGAGGCGATCAGCACCAGCGCGGGGGCGTGGCGCTCCCGCTGGGCGATCAGCGCGTCGACGTCGACGCGGTAGGTGGTCTCTTCCTCGATCAGCGGATACTGGACCGTGATGCCGCCGACCTCGTCCGCGATGGCCGTGTAGTACCACCAGCTCGCCGAGGGGATCAGCACCGCCTCGTCGGGGGCCACGAAGTGGTGGACCGCCTCCTTGAGAATGTCCTCGCAACCGTAGCCGAGGATGATGCGGTGTTCGTCCACGCCGTGCATGGCGGCCAGCCGCAGCGACAGATCGCTGTAGGCGCCGCGCCGGAAGGCGCGCGTGTAGTTGAAGAGGAGTTCGGTGTCGGCCTTGCGCAGCACCTCCAGACAGGCGGGTGCGGGTCCGAAACGGTTCTCGTTGCGGTCGAACAGGACGGGCTCGCCTGCGGCCATGGCACACCTCGGCTCGGCTTGGTCGGAAGAATCCCCGAAACCGACCTGCGGACCGGGGGACTGGTGCCGCCCATGCGGCACAATGGCCGGAATTTTACGAATCCGGAGCGAAGAATACAAACTTATTACACCGGGCCCGGTTCCGGCGCGCCCGCGGGCCCTGGGCCGGGTCCGGGCGCATGTCCCGGGAAGATCGGGACACGGAGCGAATCGAGGCGCCTGGTGGGACAAGCGTGGGACATCGGTCCGGATGGTGGTGAAGTGTCTGGATTGTAAGGGTTTGATGTCGGCGAGGTTAAGGTCGGACGCCCCGTTCGGTGCCGTCCTTGCAGGCGGCCGGGCGTGGCCCGGGTTTGGGAGGATCCGGGCCACATGCGCACAGCGGCCACCCGCCGGCACGGACGGGTGGCCGCTTTCGGTCGCCCCGGCGCCGGCCTGGCAGGCTCGGCGCCAAGGGGGGAAACCCTACTGGATTCCCGGAATGTAGGTGTGCAAGGCACTCCAACCAGAAACGTGGCCGGCCGCATCGATGGCCCGGACCGCGTAGGTGTGCGACTGCATCGCGTCGACCGTGTCGACGAAGTAGTTCGTCGTGGAACCGCCGACGATGCTGCCGTCCCGCTTGATCTCGTAGCTCGCCACGCCGGACAGCGGGTCCGACGAGGGATTCCAGATCACCTTGACCTTGTTGAACTTCTTCATGGTCGACGCCAGCCCGTTCGGCACCGAGGGAGCCGTCAGGTCGATGATCAGGTTCCCCGCGACATCCTGGTCGGCGATGCCGGGATCCGCATCGTCGACCGTCACGGTGAACGGGTAGATCCCTTCGCCGGCCGCCTGCCAGAAGGCGAGCTTGACGTCCACGGTCGTGCTTCCGCCGGCGGGGATGGTCACCGACGCGGGGTTCGGCGCGACGTCGTAAAGGCTGTTCGAACTCCCGGATATCGTGAAAGTCCGGGATCCGCAGGACGGGCTGTCGTCCGAGTCGATCGTCACGGTCCAGGTCTCGGCGGTCGCACCCGGCTTCTTGATGATCGTCGAGCGGATCCGCGCGGCCGGGGCGATGGCGATGCCGAAGCCGTCGGCGCAGTCCATGACCACCGTCAGGGGGTCGCTCCAGTCGGAGTCCACGCTGTCGGCATTGGTCGCGAAGACCTGGTAGTCGTAGGTGGCTCCCGCCACCACGTTGGTGTCGACATACTCCAGGGGACCGCTTCCGTCGATCACCGCGACGGGCACGTTGTCGCGACCGACCGTGTACTGGACCGCGTTGGGTACGGCGGACCAGTCGATCACGGCCTGGTTGCTCGTAACGGTCACGACATCGAGATCGGAAGGCGGCAGGAATTCGTCAATCACGACCGTGAGTTCGACGATGCTGTCGGTTTCGGGCCCGCCGGCGTCGGCCACGAAGTTCTCGAAAGTGACCGAGTAACCGGCGCCGTAGTAGGTGTCACCCGGGGAAAGTTCGTCCTGGCGCCAGGAATCGCCACCGGAAACGTCTTGGGAGTGAACGTGGACCTGGTCCATCAGGGGGGCGAACGTGGGCGAGGATGACGAGTCGAAGGCGCCCTCGGAGCGGCGGAACGAGAAGAACTCGACGTCGCCCGTCGTCGGCATCGCCGACTGGTGGACTTTGAGCAGCCGATAGGCCGAGCCGTCGGGAGTGGTCGGCGCCTCGGCCGGAATGCGCTCCGTGGGCACGAGGTAGACCGTGTGGGTTCCGGGTGCCGTGAGCTCACGGATCTCGGTGGCCGCGTCGAAATAGCCGGCCTCGGCCTTCCAGACCGCATTGGGCTGTCGCAACGGGACCCACTGGCCGCCCTCGCCACCGAACCACGAGCTGCTCATGAAGCACGAGAAGTCGCCGTACTCGCTGCCGGATGAAGCCAGGCCCGAGTGCGAGAATCCGCGCAGGTGACCGAGTTCGTGGGCGTAGTTCGAACCCAGATCCCACCACTTGAACATGTTGATGATGTCGTTGCCGGCCGTGCCGCCGAAGCCATCGAGTTCCCATACGGTGCCCTTCGGGAACACGTACATCAGCACGTCGTACGGGGCGATGGCGGCGGCGCCGGCGGCGGCATCGGCGTGAGCCCGCCAGGCCCACAGGGAATCGGAAGGATCGGAGATGTCGTTGGCGATGGAGTAGATGCCGATGATCGTGGTCTCGACCGTATCCGAGCCGTCGGACATCTCGTCATAGAGGTCGTCGACCAGCGCCATGCGGCCGGAGACGTAGTCGGCCGATGACGAGTCCAGGACGTTCGCGGTGGCCGTGCCGGTGAGGTTGACCAGCAGGACACCGACCTGGATGTTCCCGGAAACCGGGACGGTCTTGGCCAGGGCCGCCGGGTCTTCGAAACATCTCCAACCGTCCAGTGCTGGACCGTTGGCGGCAGGTGCACTCGCGTGCGGAGCCGTCACGTCGTTGCGCTCCAGATCGGAGCAACCGGCGGCGATGACCAGGATGATCGCGGCGCTGAGCCAGATGAACTTTTTCACAGATATCCCCCTAGCAGGCTGGTGTGGGCAAGATCGTCCGGGCGACGGGCGTGCCGCCCGGACTCAATCGTTCCAGCGCAGGGGGTGTCCGAAATCCAACAGCATTTCGGTGGGACTTGCGTCAGCCCGCAGCCACGGCCCCCATGGGCCGCCCCATGGCCGCCGCGATGGGACGCAGGCTGTCCATCAGCTCGGCGAAGGCGTCGAAGGTCAGGCTCTGCTGGCCGTCGCTCAGGGCCACCGCCGGGTCGGGATGGGTCTCGATGATGATCCCGTCGGCGCCGGCGGCCACCGAGGCCCGGCACATGTCCGGCACGTAGTCCACATGGCCCACGGCGTGGCTCGGGTCGATGATCACCGGCAGGTGGCTGACGCGCTTGATCACCGGCACGGCCGACAGGTCGAGGGTGTTGCGCGTGGCGCGCTCGAAGGTCCGGATGCCCCGCTCGCACAGCATCACCTGCGTGTTGCCGCCGCTCATGAGGTACTCCGCCGCCAGCAGCATCTCCTCGATGGTCGACATCAGCCCGCGCTTGAGCATGACGGGCGTGCGCGTGCGGCCGACCGCCTCGAGCAGGGCGTAGTTCTGCATGTTGCGCGCGCCGATCTGCAGGATGTCGGCGTAGTCCGCCACCAGGGGCACCAGTTCGGGCGAGATCACCTCGGTGATGATGGGCAGGCCCGTCTCGGCGCGGGCCTGGGCCAGGATCTTCAGGCCCTCCTCGCGCAGGCCCTGGAAGCTGTAGGGCGAGGTGCGCGGCTTGTAGGCGCCGCCGCGCAGCACGCGGCCGCCGCAGGCCTTCACGTGGCGGGCGGTCGCGAGCAGCTGCTCGGTCGACTCCACGCCGCACGGCCCGGCCATGACCACGAACTCGCTCTGGCCGCCGATCTCCAGGTCGCCGACCTTCACCACCGAGGGCTCGGGCTGGAAGTCCCGGCTGACCATCTTGAAGCTGCTGGCGACCGGGGCCACCTGGTCGACGCCGGGCATGTCGGCCACGCCGGACAGGTCGGCCTCCTTGGCCTCCATGATGCCGATGATGGTGCGCTGGGCCCCGTGGTTCGGCCGCGGGTGGAAACCCCGCTCCTCGAGGGTCGCGATGACGCGGCCCAGCTCGGCCACGGTGGCCGTCTCCTTCATGACGATGATCATCGGTCGACCTCTCTGCTGGTCCCGGCGGCCGTCGCGACGGCGGCGGCCATGGTGTCGAGGAAGGCGCCGGCGGCGGACACGACGTCCGTCCCGGCCTCGGTGGCGGCCGCGATGGTCCGCAGCAGGGCGCTGCCCACGATGGCGCCGTCGGCGACGCCGGCCACGCGGGCGGCCTGCTCCGGCGTGCCGATGCCGAAGCCCACGTACAGCGGCAGTTCCGTGGCGCGGCGCACCCGGCCCACGTAGGCGGCCAGGGCGTCGTCGGCGCCCATGCCGGCGCCGGTCACCCCCGTCGTGGACACGAGATACAGGAATCCGCGGGCGCGCGCCACGTTGCGGGCGAGCCGGGCGGGGTCGGTGGTGGGCGCGATCAGGTCGACCAGGTCCACGTCGTGGGCGGCCAGCAGGTCGCGCAGGCCGGCCGACTCCTCCGGCGGCAGGTCGGGCACGATCACCCCGGCGACTCCCACTTCGCCGCAGCGCGCCGCGAAGGCCTCCGGCCCCATCTTCAGCAGCGGGTTCAGGTAGCCCATGAGCACCACCTCGAGGCCGTGGGCCCGGCGGGCGCGGTCCGCCAGCTCGAACACGCCGGCCAGGGTCATGCCCGCTTCGAGGGCCCGCTGCGAGGCGGCCTGGATCACCGGCCCGTCGGCCACCGGATCGCTGAAGGGGATGCCCAGCTCGACCAGGGGGCAGCCGGCGGCGGCCACGGCGCCGAGCAGGGCGTCCGAGGTGGCGCGGTCGGGGAAGCCCGCGGTCAGGAAGGGCACCAGGGGCCGCACGCCGTCGGCCCGCAGGCGGGTGGTCAGGCGGCCGAGGCGGCCGGTCGTCGCCGGAGCGTTCATGCGTGGCCTCCGATCCCGTCGCCGGCCATGTCCTTGTCGCCGCGGCCGGAGAGGTTGACGATGATCACCGGCTCGGCCCCGCCGGCGCGGGCGGCGAGCAGGTCGCGTTCGGCCGGGTCGGCCAGCAGCTTGCGCACCCAGGCCAGGGCGTGGCTCGACTCGAGGGCCGGGATGATCCCCTCGAGTCGCGACAGGTCGTGGAAGGCCTGCAGGGCCTCGGCGTCGGTGACGCTGCCGTAGCGGGCGCGGCCGGTGTCCTTCAGGTGGCTGTGCTCGGGGCCGACGCCGGGGTAGTCGAGCCCCGCGGCGATGCTGTGGGCCGGGATCACCTGGCCGTCGGCGTCCTGCAGCAGGTAGGAGAACGCCCCGTGCAGCACGCCCGGCTCGCCCAGGCTGAGGGCAGCCGAGTGGCCGGCGTCCGAGCCGCCCGCCTCGACCCCGTGCAGGGCCACCGTCTCGTCGCCCGTGAAGCCGGCGAAGATGCCGATGGCGTTGCTGCCGCCGCCCACGCAGGCCACGACCAGGTCGGGCAGCCGCCCTTCGTGGGCGAGGACCTGCGCGCGCGCCTCGCTGCCGATCACGGCCTGGAAGTCGCGCACCAGGGCGGGGTAGGGATGCGGTCCCACCACCGAGCCGATGATGTAGTGGGTGTCGGCCACGTTGGTCACCCAGTCGCGGATGGCCTCGCTCGAGGCGTCCTTGAGGGTGCGGGCGCCGCTGGTGACGGCGCGCACCTCGGCGCCCATGAGCTTCATGCGGCGCACGTTGGGCGCCTGCCGCGCCATGTCGACCTCGCCCATGTACACGGTGCAGTCCAGGCCCATCAGGGCGCAGGCCGTGGCCGTGGCGACGCCGTGCTGGCCGGCGCCGGTCTCGGCCACGATGCGCCGCTTGCCCATGCGCTGCGCGAGCAGGATCTGGCCGAGCACGTTGTTGATCTTGTGGGCGCCGGTGTGGTTCAGGTCCTCGCGCTTGAGGTAGAGCCGCACGCCGCCGCCGCAGTCCGCGCCGAAGCGCCGGGTGCGGTAGAGCGGCGTCGGCCGGCCGGTGTAGTCGGCCAGCAGTTCGCCGAGTTCGGCCGCGAAAGCGGCGTCGGCCCGGGCCGCGACCCAGGTGCGCTCGAGTTCCTCGAGGCAGGGCATCAGGGTCTCGGGCACGAACTGGCCGCCGTAGGGGCCGAAGCGCCCCTTGCCGCCGGGGGGGAAGATCGCCGTGCGGTTCATCGCTCCAACTCCTGCAGGTTGCGGGCGGCGGCCACGAAACGGCGCACCCGGTCGGGATCCTTGCGGCCGGGCGCCGCCTCCACGCCGCGGGCCACGTCCACGCCGAAGGGCCGCGCGTCGCGCACGGCGGCGGCCACGTTGTCGGGGTCGAGGCCGCCGGCGAGGAACACGTCGTGGCCGGCCCGGGCCAGGGCCCGCGCCGCGGCGCGACAGTCGGCCGCGGTGACGGAGCCGTCGCCGTCCTTGGGCAGGTCGACCAGGAAGGCCGCCACCGCGTCGTAGCGGGCGGCCAGCTCCGGCGTGGCGCGGTCGGCGGGCAGCACCTTGATCAGGGGCCGCCCCGTCAGCTCCGCGATGCGCCGGCAGGTGTCCGGGCCTTCGTCGCCGTGCAGCTGCAGCAGGTCGAGGTCGACGCGGCCGAGCAGGTCGGCCAGCTCCTCGGGATCCGCGTCGCGCACGACGCCGCACAGCCGGGCGTCGGGCAGGGCCCGGCGGATCTCGCGCGCCGTCGCGAGCTCGACCCGGCGGGGGCTCGGCACGAAGATCAGGCCGAGCAGGTCGGCGCCGGCCTCGTGGGCGAGCACCGCGTCGGCCACCGAGGTCAGGCCGCACACCTTCACGCGCAGGGCGTCCTCGGCCACCCGGCCCGCCAGTTCGGCGACCTTCCGCCCGGGGTCCCGGCTCTGCAGCAGGGCATGCCCGATGAGGAACGCGTCCGCGCCGGCCCGCGCCATGCGCACCACATCGGCGCGCCGGTACAGGCCGCTTTCGCTGACGGTGATGGCGCCGGACGGCACGCGGGGCAGCAGGGCCTCCCCGTGGGCGAGGTCGGTCGTCAGGGCCACCAGGTCGCGGTTGTTCACGCCGATCAGTCCGGCGCCGGCGGCCGCGGCCGCCTCGATCTCGGTTTCGTCGTGGCACTCGACCAGCACGTGCAGGCCGAGATCGGCCGCGAAGCGCACCAGGCGGGTGAGCGTGGGGCCGTCGAGCATGGCCACGATGAGCAGCGCGCAGTCGGCGCCCGCTTCCCACGCCGCCAGCAGCTGCACCTCGTCGATGACGAAGTCCTTCACGAGCACGGGCAGGTCGACCGCTTCCTTGACGGGCCGCACGTCGGCCAGGGAGGTGCCGAAGTGCGCCTCGTCCACGACGATGCTCAGGGCCGCGGCGCCGCTGCGGCGGTAGGCGCGGGCCAGGGTGCGCGGCGAAGCGGGCTGGCGGAAGGCCGGATGGCTGGGCGAGCGCCGCTTGATCTCGGCGATCACCCGGTCGCCGCCGCGCAGGGCGGCGGGGAAGTCGCGCACGGGCAGGTCGTCCGGGCGCCGCGGGGGGCGGTCGGCGAAGCGCGCGCGCAGGGCCGCCACTTCGGCTTCCTTCGCCGGACGGATCTTGGCCAGGAAGCTCATGCGCCACCTCCGGCGAGGGCCGCCGAGCGGGCGACCAGGTTCTCCAGCACGCGGGCCGCCGCGCCCGAGGCCAGCGCCGCGCGGGCGAGCGCGAGCCCGCCCGCCACGTCGGACGCCTTGTCGGCGACCACCGCCACGAAGGCCGCGTTCAGGGCCACCACGTCGGCGGCGGGTCCGGGTTCTCCCGCCAGGATGCCGCGGATGATCGCCGCGTTGCGCGCCGCGTCGCCGCCGGCCAGGTCCCCCGGCCGGCAGGGCGCCAGGCCCACGTCGCGCGGATCGAACGTGCTCGTCGTCACGGTCCCGTCGACGAGGGCGGCCACCCGGGTGGTCCCGAGCAGCGACACCTCGTCCAGTCCCCCGGCGCCGTGGACGACGAACGCCTTCTCCGCGCCCAGGGCGCCGAGCACCTCGGCCAGGGGCGCGCACAGCTCCGGATCGAACACCCCGAGCAGCTGCCGCCGGGCCCCGGCCGGGTTGGTAAGCGGGCCCAGCACGTTGAACACGGTGCGCACGCCCAGCTCGCGGCGCGCGGGCATGGCGTGCCTCATGGCCGGATGCAGCCCCGGCGCGAAGAGGAAGCCGAGGCCCACGGCGTCGATCAGGTCGGCCACGGCGTCGGGCGCCAGGTTCAGGTCGACGCCCAGCTCCTCGAGCACGTCGGCGCTGCCGCAGGCCGAGCTCACGGCGCGGTTGCCGTGCTTGGCCACGCCGCAGCCCATGCCCGCGGCCACCAGGGCGGTCGCCGTCGAGATGTTGAAGGTGCCGGTGCCGTCGCCGCCGGTGCCGCAGGTGTCGACCAGGTCGGTGCGCGCCGGCCGCACCGCCACGGCGTTGTCCCGCATGGCGCGCGCCAGCCCGGAGATCTCGGCCACGGTCTCGCCCTTGGCCCGCAGCGCCACGAGGATCCCGGCCAGGCGCGCCGTCGGCACCTCGCCGGCCATGACCGCGTTCATCAGCGTCTCCGCGGTGGCCGCGTCGAGGTCACGGCCCGCGATCAGGGTCGCCAGCACCTCGCGGCTGACGTCAGCCCCCGGCCGGTTGCCCCGCTCAGACATGGGCGGCCCCCTTCCCGGACAGGCGCAGGAAGTTGCCCAGCAGGGTGCGCCCCTCGGGCGTCAGGATCGACTCGGGGTGGAACTGCACGCCCTCGATGGGCAGCTCCCGGTGGCGCACGCCCATGATCTCGCCGCCGGAGGTGTAGCTCGAGACGGTCAGCTCGCCCGGCAGGTCGGCCTCCACCGCGATGAGCGAGTGGTAGCGCGTGGCCTGGAAGGGGTTCGACACGTTGGCGTAGATGGTGCGCCCGTCGTGGTACACCCGGCTCGTCTTGCCGTGCATCACCCGCTCGGCCCGCACGATGCGTCCGCCGAAGGCCTGCACGATGCTCTGGTGCCCGAGGCACACGCCGAGGATCGGCCCGCGCCCGGCGAAGGCCCGGATCAGCTCGACGCTGATGCCGGCGTCGTCCGGCGTGCCCGGCCCGGGGGAGACGATGAGCGACTCGGGGGCGAGGGACAGGGCGGCTTCGACGGTCAGGTGGTCGTTGCGCACGACCGTGATCGCGGCGCCCAGTTCGCCCAGCAGCTGAACGATGTTGTAGGTGAACGAGTCGTAGTTGTCGATCAGCAGATGCATGGCTACAGCCCCTCCTCGGCGATGCGGACGGCGCGGGTCAGGGCCCGGATCTTGTCCAGCGATTCCTGGTGTTCCCTGGCGGGATCCGAGTCGGCCACGATGCCGGCCCCGGCCTGCACGCTGAAGCGGCCCTGCCGCATGAGCAGGGTGCGGATGGTGATGCACATGTCCATGTCGCCGGACTGGCCGAAGTAGCCGACCGCCCCGGCGTAGTGCCCGCGGCGGTCGCCCTCCAGATCGGTGATGATCTCCATGGCGCGGATCTTCGGCGCCCCCGAGACGGTGCCGGCCGGGAAGGTGGCGCGCAGCGCATCGAACATGTCCACCCCCGCGTCCAGTTCGCCCGAGACGCGACTCACCAGGTGCATGACGTGGCTGTACCGCTCGACGGCCATGAAGTCGTCGACCTTCACCGTCCCGGTCCGGCACACGCGTCCCAGGTCGTTGCGCCCGAGATCCACGAGCATCACGTGCTCGGCGCGCTCCTTCTCGTCGGCCAGCAGATCCTCGGCCAGGGCGTTGTCGTCGGCCACCGTCCGGCCGCGCGGGCGCGTGCCCGCGATGGGGTTCACCTGCAGGCGGCCGCCGGCGAGCCGCACCATCATCTCGGGCGACGAACCGATGAGCTGGAACTCGCCGAAGTCGAGGTAGAAGAGGTACGGGCTGGGATTGAGGATGCGCAGGGCGCGGTAGATCTGGAAGGGGGCCACCACGGTCTCGCCGCTCAGGCGCTGGGAGAGCACGATCTGGAAGGCGTCGCCGGCCAGGATGTGCTCCTGGGCCCGGACCACGACGTCCCTGAACTCCTCGCGCGTGAAGTTCGAGGCGAGGCCGGCGCTGGGGTCGGCCGGGCCGCGACCGCGCGCGTCGCCGGTGCGGCGTTCGCTGCGGGCGCCGGCCGGCAGGGGCTGGTCCAGCGCGTGCAGGATGCCCTCGATCTCGCTGCAGGCCCGGGCGTGGGCCTTCTCCGGGTCGTCCCCGCGCGGCAGGGTCACGATCTCGATCTCGCTCTTCACGTGGTCGAACACGACCAGCGTGCGCGGGAACATGAAGCGGTAGTCGGGCAGGTCGTCGGCCGTGGCCGCGGGCAGCGGAATGTTCTCGAAGTACTTGACGATGTCGAAGCCCACGTAGCCCACGGCGCCGCCGAAGGGGGGCGGGAGCTCGTGCTCGGGATCGTGGGCCACCGGCTGGGCGGCCAGCTCCTCGCGCACGGGGCCCAGCGGATCCTTCGGATCGACCGGGGCCTCGGACGCCGGCGCGTCGCCGCGCCGGGTCCGGACCCGGCCGTCCGTGAGCTGGATGTCGGTCTCGGCCGACAGGCCGATGAAGCTGTGCCGCCCCATCTGCACGCCGCGCTCGACGCTCTCGAAGAGGAAGGCGCTGCCGCCGTCGCGGGTGCCCATGAACTCCTGCAGTTTCAGGTACACCGAGACGGGGGTCTCGAGGTCGGCGGGAATCGTCGCCCGCACGGGCACATGCTGCCCGTCGCGGCTGCGGTCGATGTAGTCGGTGCGGGTCGGCGAGATCATCGCGGCCTCCACGGGTTGTTCCTTCGGTTGCGTTCGCTGTGCGGTCGTCGTCTTCCGTCGCGTTCCATCCTGCGCCCGGGGGGCAAACGAAAAACCCCCCATCGGCTCGGATGGCGGGTCTGGAGACGGTCGGGTTCGGTTTCGGTCAGCTTCTCGAGCTAGTCGGCGAACCTCCCGTACGCGCAAACGCGGACATCCGGGCGATGGGCGCAGGGACGCCACTGCCACCATCGGGTGCTCGCGTATCGCGTGTCGGTGCGGTTCGGACGCATCGGTCTCTCCCTGGGGGGAACGTTTCTCGAACGCCATGATGATACCCCGGATCCGGCGGGGTGTCAACGGAAGACGGCGGCGTCAGGCGGGAAAGACATCGTGGCCGTCGCAGGCTTGGCTGAGCACGCGGGACAGGGCCTTGAGGGTGAACGGCTTCTGGATGAATCCGGCCAGACGCTTGCCCACGAAGCGCGGCGTCACGTCGGACTCGCTGTAGCCGCTGGTCAGGATCACGCGCACGTCCGGATCGAGGAGACGCAGCTCCCGGAAGGTCTGCTCGCCGTCGAGCCGCGGCATGGTCAGGTCGAGCAGCACGCAGGAGATATCCCGCCCGCGTTCCCGGTAGATGTCGAGGGCCTCGCGGCCGTCGGCGGCGATCAGCACCTCCAGGCCCAGGCTCTCCAGCATGCGCCGGGCGACGACCTGCACCGTCTTCTCGTCGTCGGCGAGCAGGATGGTCCCCGTGCCGCGCCAGGCCTCGACGGCCGGCTCCGCGCCGTCCGACCGGCCGTCGGCCGAACCGCTCTCCGGCGCCACCGGAAAGAGGATCTTGAACGTCGTGCCCCGGCCCACCTCGCTGTACAGCTTCATGGCGCCGCGATGGCCGCGCACGATGCCCAGCACCGCGCTCAGGCCCAGGCCGCGGCCCGTGAACTTGGTGGTGAAGAAGGGGTCGAAGATGCGGCTCCGGGTGTCGGCGTCCATGCCGGCGCCGGTGTCGGCCACCTCGAAGAAGACGTAGTCGCCCTCGGGCAGGGGCTCGTCCAGGCCCAGCTGCAGCTCGGCGCCCGTGCTGTCCAGATAGGCCCGGTCGCAGCGCATCGTCCCGGTGCAGAGCGAGACCACGCCGCTGTCCTCGCCGATGGCTTCCGAGGCGTTGGTGATCAGGTTCATGATCACCTGGCGGATCTGGGTGGCGTCGCCGGCGAAGGCGGGCAGGTCCGGCGCCAGGTCGTACTTCAGGACCACCGTTTTGGCGATGGAGACCTCGAGCAGGTGCGCCATCTCCTGCAGGAGTTCGCCCGCATCGATGGGCTCGACGACGAAGCGGCCCCGGCCCGAATAGGCGAGCATCTGGCGCGAGAGGTCGGCCGCGCGCTTGGCGGCGAGCTCGATCTCGACGATCATCTGCCGCGCCGGCGACACGGGCGAGAGGTCCTGCAGGGCCAGGTCGGCGTTGCCCAGGATGGCCACCAGCAGGTTGTTGAAGTCGTGGGCGATGCCGCCGGCGAGCATGCCCAGGCTCTCGAGCTTCTGGGCGTGCAGCATCTGGTGCTCGAGGCTGCGACGGCTCTCCTCGGCGGCCACCCGCGCCGTGATGTCGACCACATAGCCCATGTAGTGGGTGATGGCGCCTTCGCCGTCGCGGACGATCATCGTGTGGTCGTCGACCCAGATGGTGCGGCCGTCGGGGCGGCGCACCCGGTAGGGCTCGTGATGGAAGTGGGCGACCGCGGTCCCGCCGGCGGCCTGGACCTCGGCCCCGACCCGGGGCAGGTCCTCCGGATCGACCAGGTCGGCGTAGCGGACGGCGCCGGTCAGCAGCGCCTCGGCCGGGTGCCCGAACACCCCGGCCACGTTGGGGGAGACATACTCGACGGGCCAGTTCTCCGCGTTGCGCCAGCGGAAGACCACGACCGGCCCGGCCGCGAACATGGCCCGCTCCTGGCGCAGTTCGGTGGCGGCGTCCTCGGCCACGGCGCCGTCGAGCAGGTGGGGGGCGAGATCCCGCAGCAGATCGCAGGCCGATCCGGGCCACGACAGGTGCCAGTGCCGCCACCCGCGCCGCGTGAGCGGGCCCGGCGCTCCGGGCGTGACGACGAGCACCGGGCGTCCGTCGGCGGCGGCGACGAAAGGCTCGGCGTCCCCGGCGTCGGGGGCCAGGACCACGAGTCGGTCGCCGCCGACAGCCCGGGCGGCGTCGGCCGGGACGAAGCCGGCGGCCGGCGGGCCACAGGTGAGGAACACGTCGCGCATACGATTCTCCAGCGACAGGTGCGGCGGATCCGGACGATCCGGACGATCCGGATGATCGGGCCGGCGGAATCCCAATTCTGACAGATCCGGTCCGAGTTCTCCATCGGATTCGTGCCGGCGCTCGCGGTGGGCGTGGCGACGTCCGACCGGTCGTGGTACCTTCGCTGCACCCCTGCCCGAAGCTTCCCGGCGAAAGGCCCTTTGTCCATGCGGCTGTTCCGACGATGGTGGCCGATGTTGCTCGTGTCGGCGTGCGCGGCCGTGACCGCCCCGGTCGCGTCGGCCGCCACCGGTGCGGCGCCGAACCCGGACGCGGCCGGCGCGCTGGTCCGACGCTACGTCGACGCCGTGATCGCGGGCGACCTCGCCGGGGCCGCCGCCTCGTGGTCGCCCGCCTACCTCGCCGCCAGCCGCAGCCTCGCCATCGTCTACCCGGACGCCCCCGTGCCGTGGGACATGGCCTCGCCGCTCCTGCTGCAACTGGAACTCCTGCGGGCCGGCGTCGACTCGCTCGCCTGCGGCGTCCCGGAGATCCAGGGCGACTGTGCCTTCGTGGCCGTGGCGCCGATCGCCGAACCGGCGGCCGCCCCCTATCGCTACGCCGTGGTGCTCGAGGAGGGGCGTCCGGTCCTGGCCAACGCCCTGTGGGCGGCCACCCGCGGCTGGCCCGTCCGCACCTCGCGCTACTTCCGCTTCCTCTGCCGCGACCCCGGGCTGCTGGCGCCGGCGGCCGTGGCCTCGCTGGACACCTTCGTCGACGCCACCCTGCAGCGCTTCGGGGTGGGCGAATCCCGCCGGGCGCACCTGGCGGCGGCGAAGATCCCGTACGTGCTGGCCGACGAGGCGACCGTCGCCGACCTGACCGGCTACGCGACCAAGGGCATGGGTGACCTGGCGGCGGGCATGATCGTCAGCAGCCACTTCCCCCACTATCACGAGGCCGCCCACCTGCTGGTGAACTACGCCCTCGAGGCCGCGCCGCTGCATCCGCTGCCGTCGCTGCAGGAGGGGCTCGCGTCGCTGCTCGGCGGGCGCTGGGGGCAGTCGCCCGCGGTGATCCTGCACATGGCGTGGGCCAACGCGGAGATGGGCTTCGCCGACGTGGGCGACATCCTCACCCGGGGAGGCTTCCAGGGCGCGGCCGGGGGTCCGAACGCGGCCTATCCGGCGGCGGCGCTGCTGTGCGACACCATCGTCGCGGCGGCGGGCTGGCCCGCCGTGCTCGAACTGCAGCGCACCCTGGCCGAAGGGCCGGGCCCCGGCCGCGATCCGAACGCCATCGCCGCGGCCATCGGCCGGGCCTGCCGCTGGCCGTCCGCGCGTCCGCTGGCCGCATTGACGGCGGCGTGCGAGGAGCGGCGGATGCGGTACCGGCGGGCGGGCGTCGCGCCCGGCGGCGACATCGACGCTGCGGAGGTCGGACGTGACGGCGGCGTGGCGCTGCGTCGCGTCGGCGACGACCTCGTCTTCACGGCGCCGGCCGCGGACGGCATGACGGCGCTCCTGCCCGCACGCTCCGCCGGGGCGGACGGAACCCGGAGCCCGCTCTTTGCCGAGCTCTTCCCCGCACGCGCCTACGCCGGCGAAACCGCCGGCGTGCGCTGCTCGGCGCACAGCATCAGCGTCTACGACTTCACGACCAATCGCCTGGTCGGCGTGTGGGTGGGCGACTTCGCGGGCGAGGGCGGCGGTGCCGCCGACGGCCCGGACCGGCTCCGCTTCCGGGTGCGGGCCGACCTCCTGCCCGGCCTCGCGGACGTGCCCTGGGTGGTCGTCGCGCCGTAGGGGCGGGCCGCGCCGCCGGTCCGTTGCTGGGAAATTCCGCGGCGGGGTGCTAACCTGAGGTCCGGATGCCACGTCGTCCCGCGACGACCGGACCCCAGCGAATCGAAGCCGCCATGTCCAGCACCTTCGGCCGCCTCTTCCGCGTCACCACCTTCGGCGAGTCCCACGGGGGCGGCGTGGGGGCCGTCGTCGACGGCTGCCCGCCCCGCCTGCCCCTCGATGCCGCGCGCGACCTGCAGCCCCAGCTCGACCGCCGCCGCCCCGGCCAGAGCGACCTGACCACGCCGCGCAAGGAGGACGACCGCGTCGAGATCCTGTCGGGCGTCGAGGAGGGCCAGACCCTCGGCACGCCCATCGCCCTGGTGGTGCGCAACCGCGACCAGCGGCCCGGCGACTACTCGGAGATGGCCCGGATCCCGCGGCCCAGCCACGCCGACTACACCTACCAGATGAAGTACGGCGTGCGCAGCGCCAGCGGCGGCGGCCGGGCGTCGGCCCGCGAGACCCTGGCCCGCGTCGCGGCCGGGGCGGTGGCCGAAACCTTCCTGCGGCACGAGTTCGGCGTGGGGATCACGGCCTGGGTCTCGGCCGTGGGGGCCATCGCGGCGCCCGCTCTCGACCCGGCGACGGTGCTCCGGGCCCAGGTCGACGCGAACCCGGTGCGCTGCCCCGACGTGGCCGCCGCCGCCGACATGATCGACGCCATCGCCGCCGCCCGCGACGAGCGGGATTCCCTCGGCGGCGTCGTCACCTGCGCCTGCACCGGACTTCCCGTCGGGTGGGGGGAACCCGTCTTCGACAAGGCCGAGGCCCTGCTGGCCCACGCCATGCTGAGCCTGCCGGCCACCAAGGGCTTCGAGATCGGCTCGGGCTTCGCGGGCACGACCCTGCGCGGCTCGGCCCACAACGACGCCTTCGTCGACCGGGGCGGCGGGCAGCTCGGCACCGAGACCAATCGCAGCGGGGGGGTGCAGGGGGGCATCACGAACGGGGAGCCCGTGGTGTTCCGGGTGGCGTTCAAGCCGCCGGCGACCATCGGCAAGGCGCAGCGGACGGCGTCCTTCGACGGCGCCACCGAGACGCTCAGCGCGCGCGGCCGGCACGATCCCTGCGTGGTGCCGCGGGCCGTGCCCATCGTCGAGGCCATGGCCGCCCTGGTGCTGGCCGACCTGGCCCTCATCCAGCGCGCGCGCACCTGGTAGGGGTCAGCTCCGGGCGAAGCCGCACTGCCAGCAGGCCGCGAAGCCGGCCTCGATCTCCTCGCCGCAGCCGGGGCAGGTCCAGGCCGGCGTGGCCGGCCCGTCGGCCGCTTCCTCGAGCAGGGCCCGCGCGGCGGTCGCCTCGTGGTCCGGCACGAGCAGGTGCACCCCGCCCGAGAGGTCCATGTGCGGGCGCATGCCACCGCAGTTGTCGGCGACGAGCAGCGCCGGGATCTCCATGGCCTCGAGCTGGGCGCGCCCCAGTTCGGCCTCGGCCATGTTCAGGTAGGTCCTGATCACCGTCATTCCGTCACGCATGGCGCCCTCCCTTCGTGTCGTCCGCACCCGGCCGGAACGGGCGGGCGACGGGCTTTCCGCAGATACCCCGCCGCCCGCCGTTCTGTTCGCGGGCCCGCTAGTGGGCGTGGGCCGTCAGCTTCGCCATCTCCTCGGTGTCGCGCACGGCCATCTGGCGCAATTCCTCGGCGGTGTGCTCATCGGCCGAGGTCATCAGGGTGACGGTGGCGGCGTCGCCTTCCACCGTCTCCATGTCCACCTTCCCGGTCATCATCAGCATACCGTACTTCTGGCAGTGGCCGCACATCGTCAGGGTCATGGGGTTGACCTTGCCGGTCTGGATCTCGCCGCCGAGCTTGGCCATGGCGGCGTTGACCTCGTCCATGGCGCCTTCGTACTCGGCGGGGATGGTCATGATGTTCATCAGTCCGTCCCGGATGGCGTGGTTCTCCCACGTGGCGTGCTCGAGCAGCCCCTCGTGGGCCGCGAGATTCTTGCAGAACGCGCAGTTCTCGAAATCGAACCAGCCGGATTCGGACTTCATGGCCATGCCGGCCAGGGCACTCGAGGCCACGAGGAACAGGGCGCCGGCGAACACGACGCGCAGCAGGGCGATCTTCTTCATGGTCGTCTCCTTGCAGGGGTGGGTCCGGAGCGGGCCGGGGGGCCGTCCGGTGCAACCCAGCATAAAGCCGGGCGGAGGAAAGCGGCAAGGGGTCAGGAAGCCGCCGCGTCGCCCGTCTTGTCGGCGCGGGACTTGCGGCGGACCTTGCGCTTGGTCTGGCCCGACTGGCGCAGCTGGATGCGCTCGAGCTCGGTGCGCAGGTCCTCGAGGCTGAGGCCGCGCTTGATCTCGCCGTCGACGACCACCGAGATGGCGCGGGTCTCCTCGGACACGACGATGATGATGGCGTCGCTCTGCTCGCTCATGCCGATGGCGGCCCGGTGGCGGGTGCCCAGCACGTAGCCCAGCTCCTCGCGCTCGGTGATGGGAAGGATCACCGACGCGGCCGCGATCTTGCCCTGGCTGACGACCACGGCGCCGTCGTGCAGCGGGCCGGGCACGGTGAAGATGGCCTCGAGGGTGGCGGCGGTGATGTCGGCGTCGAGCTTGACGCCCTTCTTGATCCAGTTGTTCAGCCGCACCTCGCGCTCGATGACGATCAGCGCGCCGAGGCCGCGCTTGGCCATGCGGCGGGTGGCCTCGATGATCTCGTCCTCGGCGGGAATCTCGGCGGTGGCCCCGAACAGGCCGCCGCGGCGCAGGCCCAGGTTGGTCAGGGCGGCGCGCAGCTCGGGCTGGAAGATGATGATGAAGGCCACCACCCACACCGTCTGCAGGGTGCCGATGATGCGCCCGACGACGATCATGCCCAGGCTGCTGGCCAGGAAGCTGAGCAGCAGCAGGATCCCCAGCCCGACGAACATCTGGATCACCCGCGTGTCCTTGATGAACACGATCAGGCGATACAGCAGGTACGCCACGATGGTGATGTCGAGGGCGTCGATGACGGGGCTGTTGGTGATGTTTTCCCACATGGTGCAGGCAACTTAGCACCGGGACGGGCGGGTCTCAACGGGATTCTGCGGCGGAGGTTTCCCCGGCGGCGGACGGGCCGCCCCCCGGAGGCGGCGGCCCGTCCCTGCGTTGCCCTCCCGGCAACTCGAACCGGTCAGTCCATGATCTCGGTGCCCCAGGGCAGGTCGTTGCGCCACGAGCGGGCGAGCCCGGCCGGGACCAGCGGCGACTCCATGTGGAACTCGTCGATGGAGCACCAGTCGTAGCCGTTGAACCACTCGCCGCGGATCCGGATCGCCGTCACGTTGGCCAGCACGTTGCGGATCTCCGCCTCGGTGGCCGCCGGACGCTCGCTGTCCGGGGCGTAGAGGTCCGGGTTCATGACCACGGTCCAGCCGTCGCCCGCGCCCAGCCCGATCTCGTACAGGCGGAAGTTCTCGGCCACCGGATCCTGCGCGGCCGGGATGCGGTAGGCCAGGGTCATGGTGCCGCCCGAGATGAGGATGTCGTCGCCCTGGTCGGCGCGCGGACCGTTCTCGCGCGGGTCGCCGTCGGGGCCGTAGCCGGCGTTCAGGGCCAGGGACATGGTGCCGCCGAACATCTGCGAGAGGTCGCCGTGGTAGCGGTCCGAGGCGCGGAAGAGCCAGGTGCCGCCCGTGCCCCGGTCCTTGGCCCAGATGTACGAGCCCTGGTAGCGGAAGGCCGGCGTGTCGCCCCACTTGAGGTCCTTGTAGTCGCCGTCGCCCGACCAGCCGGCCACGCTGTTCACCGTCGTGAAGCTGTCGTGCATGACGCCGGCGCCGACGATCTCGCAGGTCTTCAGGTCGTACTCGGTGGCGACCTTCACGGCCACCGTCGAGTTGTCGACCATGTTGCGCACCACGTAGCTCAGGGGCACGCCGGTGCGGATGTCCGAGTCCTGCAGGTACGTCTTCAGGCCGCTCAGGTCGCCGTTGAAGGCGGCGATGGCCGACTCGGCGTTGCCGCCGATGGCCACGATCTTGATGTTCACTTCGTTCAGGTCGGTCACGTAGGTGCCGTTGAAGTTGCCGCCGCCGGAGCTCACCGCGGCGTTGTACGACCCCGAGATCGAGGCGCGCATCTGCGTGAGGGAACTCGTCGACTCGATCAGCAGGTAGTAGCGCCGGCCGTAGGTCACGCTCGAGATGTAGCAGGCCGGGTTGCCGGGCCCCACGTAGGGGGCCACGTCGGCGGGCGTCACCGAGGGGTCGAAGACCTGGGCGTACGACGTGGGCAGGTCGTAGCGCATGGTGTAGTACGACTGGTTGAAGGCCACCAGCATGCGGTTGTACTCCTTGTCGCTCGAGAACGACATGTCGGCCCGCACGCGCGCGGTCAGGGTGCTGTAGTTCACGCCCATGCTGAGCGCCATCTGCTGGGACGACTGCACCTCGCTCATGGTGTAGGTGAACGCCGCCGGCACGACGCCGCTGTTGGCCTCGATGATGTCGTTGGTGGCCTGGGCGATGGTGCTGCGCTTGACCTGGTCGACATGGGCCGTCACGCCCTGCGAACCGTTGATGATGTTGATGGAGATGGTGCCCGGCGCCCGCTCGACGACGATGGGCTCGGGCGTGGCGCCGCTGATGGAGTTCCCCTGGATCAGGCTGCCCGGGAAGATCACCTCGGCGTTCGGATTGAAAGTGGCGTAGTCGTCGGCCGCGTCGATCACGCTGCGGCGTTCGGTGCGGCAGCGCCAGACGTTCTGGTCGGCCGGATCGTACTCGTTCTCCTCGTTCAGGACTTCGGTCTCCTCGCTCGGCGTGACGTCCTCGTAGGTGCCGCCGGTGGCGAGCACCTTGCCGAACTCGGTCGGGTTGACGGTGGGCGCGTCGGTGGGCGAATCCGAGCCGCAGGCCGCCAGGACCAGGGGCATCAGGAGCAGGAGAAGGGGCAGCAGGCGTTTCATTGCGGGCCTCCGGGAGGGGAGTGGGGTCGGCCGGGGGAATCCCGGGATCCGACCTTCGACCCCACATGCGGCGGCCGGGCGGCGAATACGCAACGGAATTTCTCGATTTTTGCGATTTGGTCCGGAAATGCCCTCCCGGGCCGATTCGCGGCCTCCCGTGGCCTGCCGGGGGTCCGTTTGCGCACCGGTGCCCGGTTCTGCGCATGCGGGGGAAACGGGCCGGACCACGGCGGCCCGGACCCGACCCGCAAGGACCCTGGAGGGACGCCATGATTCGCCTGAATTCACCCGTCTGCAAGGCCGCCGCGGCCCTGCTGCTGACCCTGACCGCCCTGGCCGGCTGCGGCGGGTCCGACGACAACCCCAACCTGCCGCCGGAGGGGGACACGACGCCCGTCCTGGGGCTGGCCGCCCTGCAGGGACCCCTGACGAATCCGGCCAACGGCCACGTCTACTTCCGCCTCGCCAGCGCCGACTGGACCACCTCGGCCGCCGTGGCCGAGCACTTCTTCGGCGGCCAGCTCGTGCGCATCGACGACGCCGCCGAGAACGGCTGGGTGCTGGCCAACCTGAACAGCTTCTCCGGCAGCGCGCGGGTGTGGCTCGGCCTCAACGACGCCGCCAGCGAGGGCAACTTCGTCTACATGGACGGCAGCGCGCCCGCCTACACCCATTGGGAGCCGGGGGAGCCCAACAACAACGGCGACGAGGACTACGTGGCCATGTACTCGGGCAACGGCAACTGGGTCGACGTGGTCGACGTCGCCAACCCCCCGGGCATCGGCCCGGTGTACGGTGTGGTCGAGGTGGCGGCGGCGCCGCCGGTGTACGTCGTCGACGGGCCGAAGCTGAACCCGGCCAACGGCCATCTCTACTACCGCCTGAACAGCACCGACTGGACCACGGCCGACGCCTTCGCCCGCGAGGTCATGGGCGGCTACCTGGTGCGCATCGCCGACGCCGCGGAGAACGCCTGGGTGCAGGCCAACCTGAACAGCTTCGCCTTCAACGGCCGCGTCTGGCTCGGGCTCAGCGACGCCGCCACCGAGGGGACGTTCGTCTACACCGACGGCAGCGCGCCGGGCTACACCCAGTGGGAGCCGAACGAGCCCAACAACAACGGCGATGAGGACTATGTGGCCATGTACGCCAACAACGGCAACTGGGTCGACGTGAAGGACCTCGCCAACCCGCCCTTCATCGGGCCGGTGTACGGCGTGGTGGAGGTGGAGATGCCGGAGGCCGTGACGCTGCCGCGCTAGATCCCATTAACTTACTGTGAATTAAGAAAATAAACGGGCACCGGGCGCGGATTTCCCTATCCGCGCCCGGCGCCTCGGTGCATACTCGCGGCCGTTCACCGTGTGGAGGGGAGACCCGCGGCATTTTCGGGCTTGTACCTGAACTCGCCTGAAGGAAGGACCCCATCCATGACGAAGAAGACCATTCTGTTCGGCGCCCTGATCCTGGTCGCCGTCCTCGCCGGCTGCTCCACCGAGAATCCCACCGCCCCGACGACAAGCGACCTCGACGGCAGCATCTACCAGCGTCCGGAGTTCATCGACACCCGGCCCGAGGCCGAGCAGCTCGCCGCCACGCTCACTGCGGCCGACGTGTTCCGTCTGCCGGCCGTGGCGCCGGACAAGGCCGGGGCCAGGTACGCCCTCGTCATCGGCATCTCCGACTACGACGGCACGGCCAACGACCTGAACTACTGCGACGACGACGCCGTCGACTGGCGCAACTACCTGCAGGGCCAGGGCTACACCGTGACGACCCTCATCGACGGCGCCGCCACGCGCGCCGCCATCGAGGCCGCGGTGGCGACCCTCGCCGCCCAGAGCATCGCCGGCAACGAGATCGTCTTCACCTACTCGGGCCACGGCTCGCGCGGCAACATGATCTCGTCCGACCTGACCTACATCAGCAACGCCTGGTTCGGCGGCATGTTCGCCGGCGTGGCGAGCACGAAGATGGCCTTCAACTTCGACGCCTGCCAGATCGGCGCCTTCGGCACGGCCCTGAACGCGCCGGGCCGCGTCATCGCCCTGGCCTCGGACACCAAACGCTACAGCTACGACGGCACCGCCGACATGGCCAACGGCGTCTTCACCTACTACCAGATGGTGGGCTTCGACCAGCAGGGCTTCGTCTTCGCCGAGAACGACGACGCCTACGCCGTGGCCGAGATGTTCGCCTGGGCCAAGACCTACCACGTGAAGGTGGCCCCCTACTACATCGATGCCTACGAGGGCAGCCTCGACTACTGATCCGCGTATTCCAGTCCGCCGTTCCCGAAGCCGCGGGAGGACATGCGGAGCGGGCCCCCTGGCGGGGGCCCGCTTCGCGTTCTGCCGGATCGGAATCAGTCGCCGGTTCCGCGCGCCACCGCCCCCAGCACCGTCAGGAACTGCACCGACGCCGCCACGTCGTGCACCCGCACCACCGCCGCGCCGGCGTGCCACGCGGCGACCAGGGCGGCCAGGCTGCCGGGCAGGCGGTCGTCCACGCCGGCGCCGGTGAGTTCGGCGATGAAGCGCTTGCGGCTCGCGCCCAGGAGCAGGGGCCGCGGTCCGGTGATCGCGCGCAGGGCGCGCAGCAGGTCGAGGTTGTGGGCGAGGCTCTTGCCGAAGCCGATGCCGGGATCGACGACGATCCGGCCCGCCGGCACGCCGGCCTCCTCGGCGAGGCGGGCCCGCGCCGCGAGGTAGCCCGTGATCTCGGCCACCGGGTCGCGGTACCGGGGGCTCTGCTGCATGGTGCGGGGCGTGCCCTGCATGTGCATCAGGACCAGGCCGCAGGGGTGGGCGGCGGCGACGCCGAACATGTCCGGGTCGCCCCCCGCCGAGATGTCGTTCACGATCGTCGCGCCGGCCGCCAGGGCGGCGCGCGCCGTGTCCGCCCGCAGGGTGTCGACGCTCAGGGGCGTGTCGGTGCGCGCCGCCAGGGCCGTCACCACCGGCAGCAGGCGGGCCTGCTCCTCGTCGGCGCCCACCGGTTCGGCGCCCGGCCGCGACGACTCGGCGCCGAGATCGAGGATGTCGGCCCCCTCGCCCACGAGGCGCAGGGCCCGGTCGACCGCCGCGTCGACGTCGCCGGCGCGGCTGCCGCCGTAGAAGCTGTCCGGCGTGAGGTTCACGATGCCCATGACCAGGGGGCGGCCGGCGGGCGCCAGGGTGCGGCCGGGCGCGAGCTCCCAGCCGGGGGCGAAGAAGGGGGCCCAGGGGCCCCCTTCCGGATGATCGGACTTGAAGTCGGGACTGCGGTCGCGGCTCACGCCCGCGGCTCCGGCTCGTCGTCGGCCGGGGCCGCCGCCCCGCCTTCGGTGGAGGCGGTCGGGGGCTCGGGGCCGTCCGGCGCGTCGCCGGTCGGGGCCGTGGGTCCTGCCGGAGCGGGGCCGTCCGGCGCGTCGCTGCCGAGGCTGTGGTCGACCTTGATCGCCGGGGCCGGCAGCTCTTCGCCCTTCATCAGCATGACGAACTCGTCGCCGTCGATGCTCTCGCGCTCGAGCAGGGCCGCGGTCACGACCTCGACGCTGTCGCGGTGGGTGTCGAGGATCCGGCGGGCCCGCTGCAGCTGTTCGTCGACGATGCGCTTCACCTCGTCGTCGATCTCCTGCATCGTCTTCTCGGAGTGGGCCGTCTGGCGCCCGTAGTCGCGGCCGAGGAAGACCTCGCGGCCGCCGTCCTCGTAGCTGATGGGGCCCATCCGGTCGCTCATGCCCAGGCTGGTGACCATGGACCGCGCGATGTTCGTGACCTTGCGGATGTCCGAGTAGGCGCCCGAGCCGATCTTGCCCAGGAAGATCTCCTCGGCCACGCGGCCGCCCAGGGCCACGCAGATCTGGTCGAGCAGCTTCTGCTGGTCCTGGGTGTACTGGTCTTCCGTGGGCAGCATGAAGGTGACGCCCAGGGCCTGGCCGCGGGGGATGATCGTGACCTTGTGCACCGGATCGGCCTCGTCGCAGTGGTAGGCGACGACGGCGTGACCGGCCTCGTGGTAGGCCGTCTCGCGCTTGACCTTGTCCGTGAAGACGCGGCTGCGGCGCTCGGGGCCCATCATGACCTTCTCCTTGGCGTCCTCGAAGTCGTCCATCGTCACCGCGTCGTGGTTCTTGCGCGCGGCGAGCAGGGCGGCCTCGTTGACCAGGTTCTCCAGGTCGGCGCCCGCCATGCCGGGCGTGCCGGCGGCGATCTTCTTCACCGACACGTCCGCGTGGATGTGCGGCAGCTTCTTCATGTGGACCTTGAGAATGGCCTCGCGCCCGCCGAGGTCGGGCATGTCGACCACGATCTGGCGGTCGAAACGGCCGGGGCGCAGCAGGGCCGGATCGAGCACGTCCGGGCGGTTGGTGGCCGCCAGCAGGATCACGCCGTCGTTGGACTCGAAGCCGTCCATCTCGACCAGGAGCTGGTTCAGCGTCTGCTCGCGCTCGTCGT
>JAGRNP010000051.1 GCA_020440705.1 bacterium
GGCGTCGGCGTCGGCCGGCGGAGCGTCCCCGTCGGCGTCGGCGAAGTCGTCCATATCATCGAAGTCGGCGAAACCCTCGATCGGCTCGTCGGCCAGGGAGTCGAAATCGGCCTCGTCGTTCCAGTCCAAACGATCTTTCTCGCTCATCCCGGGATCCTTTCCATTCGTCCTTGGAGCGGCAAGCTCAGGCCCGGTCCGGGCGACGGCCCGGGCGCAAGTCACCCCTCTCATCGGCCCCGGGAAAGGAAACCAAAGCCCAAATATCCCCGGCCGGCGGCGGGGTCGCGCCGGGGTCTGGCCGGATTCCGGCCGCCCCCGCCGGCCGGCAGCCGCCGCGCAGGCCCCATCGCCGATCAAGTATTTGCCGGACATGGAGTTGATCGATTCACCGACGGTGCCGGATCCGGCACGGCAAGTGCTGGGGTCGGGCACGAGGAAAGGAGTCCGCCCATGCCCCGCACGCTCTGCCCCACCCCGACGCCCCGCTGTCGCACCCTGGACACCGCGCCGGGGCCCGATCGCCCCTTCGGCTACCACCTCTGCGAAAGCCTGCTCGAGGCCCGCCGCGGCTCCATGTTCCCCACCAACGGCGCCGGGCCCGACGAGGACGTGAACGTCTACCTCGCGGCCCTGCTCGCCCGCTTCCTCGCCGGCGACCACGACCCGCGGGTGGCCTGGGGGGCCGGACCGCTTCTCGCGCCGCCGCCGAAGACCTGGTCGCGCCGGGAGCGGGCCGCGTGGTACCGGGCCAACGCCGACCACCGCCTGCTGCATCTGGGCCTGTGCGACCGCGGCGACGGGCTCCGCCGTCGCCCGGTCCTCGCCGCCTGCACCGCCGCAGAGAACCGCTCCCGGGATCTGGCGGCCGGCGCCGCGTGCTACGAGGTGGCCGCCAACCTGCTGCGGGGCCGCGGCCTGGAGAACCGGGCGGCCGTGGCCGTCCTCGACAAGCTGGCTGCCCGTTTCGACGACTACGTGCACGTTCTGGCGGCCACCGAGACCCGCCGCCTCGGCCTCGGGGCGCGCCTGGACGCAGCCGACCTCGACCGGCTCGTGCCCGCCGCCGCCACCGCCGACGCCGCCGCCGTGGCCGACCTGCTGCAGGCCCCGCCGCCGCCCGCCGCCCTCGATGCGCTGCTGGATCTGTGGGGGCAACATCGCGAAAACCCCGGGCCCGGCACCGCGTCCCGCCTCAGGGACATGGCGACCCGGCTCGGGGTTCGTCTCGACCTGGACTGAGGCGCGCCTCAGCCGTTGCAGAAGTTCAGGATCTCCTTGAAGAGGACCCGCGGGCCGTGTTCGGCCAGGATGGCGTGCCCCCCGGTGGGGAAGACCTGGAAGCGCGACGCCTTGTGGCGCGACTTGCGCTGCAGGAAGCGCAGGCTCGCGGGCGAGGCCAGGTCGTCGTCCTCGCACTGCACGCCGTAGATGGGCACGCGCAGCTTCGCCACGTTGCTGCGGGCGCGGTCCATGCCCTCCATGAGCCCGGCGTTCCAGCCCACGAAACGGTGCATGAACTTGTAGTGGTGCAGGCGCAGCCGCACGAAGAGGCGCTGCGCCAGCGTGGCCTTGGGCATGATGGCCGGCGAAAGCAGCACCAGGCTGGCCGGCTGGACCTCGCGCGAGAGATGCAGGGCGAGGGCGGCGCCGAAGCCCATGCCCACCACGTGCACCTTGCCGCCGCCGCGGGCGAGCAGGTCGAAGCACTGACGGGTCTGGTTCAGGGCCGATTCCCAGCTCACCTCGCTGATCGTGTGGCCCGGCGTGCCGTAGTCGGGCAGGCGCAGCACGTACACGTTGTAGCCGTTGTCGTAGAGGTAGTTCGCCAGCTCGCGCAGGTCGCCCGGACCCGTGCTCACGCCGTGGATCATCAGCACCGAGCCGCTCGTCTTCTCCTGGGCCCGCAGGAAGCTGCGGTCCGGATCGGGGATGTCGCGCTCGCGCTCGAACGACGCGATCAGGCGCTGCTGCGTGCGGAGGGTCATGACGTGGCCGCGCGGCGTGTCGGGGCTGCCGGTGCGCGTGCGGGCCAGGTCCCACGCGGTGAGCGTCAGGTTCTGGGTGATGGGCGAAGGCTTCTTGGCCTTCTCGGGCTGCGCCGCCGGACGCGGCGGCTGGCTCGGAGCCGCACCCGGGGCCATGCGCGCCGTGGTGCGCCCGCGCGGGCTCGGGGCCGGACCCTGCGCCGAACGCGTGTTGCGGCGGGAGCCGGAGGTGCGTCGCCGCCCCTGCCCGCCGCCACCGCCGCCGCGGCGCCGTCCGCCGCCCTGCTTGCTGTTGCCGTCGTTGCTCAAGATTCGTCCTCGGGAACCGGAGGTGTCGCGTCGGCGTCGCCGCCCGCCGCGGCGGGGGGCGCGCCCGGCCCGGCCACGTCGGCCAGGCTGCCGCAGATGATGTCGGGCCAATCGTCCTCGGGCAGCTGCGCCAGGACGCCGTGGTCCGGATGCTTGCCCGACAGCACGAAGACCGTGCCCATGCCCAGTTTGCCGGCCGTCGCCAGATCGTTCACCGGATCGTCGGAAATAAATAGGAGTTCGGCCGGGGGCACGCCAATCCTTTTGATCGCGTCATGGTAGATCTTTTCGGCGGGCTTGCCCACCGTAATCACATGGCCGGGATGCGCCGCCGCCTCGAGGGCCGCGGCCCACGCACCGGGGCCCAGCCGGCGCTCGCCCGCGCCGTCCAGGAAGAACGGATTGCGGTGCAGGCAGACCAGGTCGGCCCCGTCGTCGATCAGGGCGCGCAGGGCCCGATCCAGGTCGGCCACGGCCAGCTGCGTGTTCGCCCCCAGCACCACCGCCTCGCAGCGCCCGCGGCCGCCGAGGTCGAATCCGGCGTCCTCCCACCAGCCGGCCAGGGTCGGCGTGCCGAGCCAGAGGATCCGGCGCCGGCCCCGCTCGGCCAGCCAGCGGCGGCCCAGGTCGAGGGCGCCCACCACACGATCGACCGTGACCGGGAAGCCGGCCGCGGCGAGGTCGCGGGCCAGATCGTCCGGCGGGTGGGTGGTGTTGTTGCTCACCAGGAGCCAGGGCACCCCGGCGGCCGTGACGGCCTCGAGCCAGGCCACGGCACCCGGCACGGCGCGGTAGCGTTTGTCGCGCACGAGGACGCCCTCGACGTCCAGCAGGTAGCCCGCCACGGGGCCCGGTCGTTTCATGGCGTCGCCTCCGGCGGCGGCAGCGGCAGCCGGCCCGCGGCCGCCGTCGCCTCGATGAGGGTGTCGAAGCGGGGCGCCAGCCGCGGCCAGCAGAAGGCGTCCATGTCGGCGTCGAGGGAGCACACGTGGCCGCAGGCGTCGCCGGCCACGAGGTCGGCGAGCAGGGCCACGAGCTCGTCCTCGCCCGTGTAGAAGTGGCGGCCCCGGCAGCGGCTGCCGTACAGCGACGGGTACACCTGGTCGCGCGGCAGCACCGGGTAGCAGCCCGCATGCACCGCCTCGGCCACGGCGATGCCGAAGTACTCCTGGGCCGCGCAGCTGACCACGATGTCGCCGCGGGCGAGCCAGGCGTCGTACTCGGCCCGGCTCTCGCAGTGGCCGAAAGCCACGCAGCGCCGACCGAGGCGCTCGCGCAGGGGAGCGAACACCTCCTCCTGCTGCCGCGACTCGCCCAGCAGGGCCACGTCGAAGTCCAGGCCCCGCCCGAGCAGCCGCACGACCGCGGCGGCGAACAGGTCGGGCCGCTTGTCGAATTCCCAGCGGTGGTTCCAGACGATCAGCGGCCGCTCGCCCCGCGGCCAACCGGGGCCGGCGTCGGGCGCACTGGCGCCGCCGCGGTAGCGGGCGAAGTGGTCGTCGGGCAGGGGTGCGCGGTCGAGTCCCACGCCGAGCACGCTGCTGCGGGCGGCCAGACGTTCGGCCAGACGCCGCGGCACGTGCTCGGGCATGCGGTTGACGAAGGCCGGAATGGCCGCCAGGAACACCTCGCGGTGCCAGTCCGAGTTGAACACGACGTGGTCGGCGGCCAGGGCCGACAGGATGCTCGTGAAGCCGAAGTGGTAGTCGAACTCCTCCTCCGGGCTCAGCGGGTAGGTGAGCTGGTTCTCGTGCATGTAGAGCAGGATCGGGGTGCGGTCGCGCGGGGCGGCCAGCAGCCCGCGCAGGTCGGCCAGATTCAGCATGCCGGAGGCGAAGATCAGGTCGGGGGCGTCGGGCGCCGGTTCGGCGTTGAGCAGGTCGGCGAACCAGACGGCGGCCCCGCGCATGCGCCATTTCCAGAAGCGTCCGGGCAGGGTCAGGCTGCGGATCCGGTGGCCGGAGTGCCCGACGAGCCCCCGGCGGAACGCCCGGTGGGACCCGCCGTCGTAGGCCTCGAGGAAGAGCACATTCCGTATCTGCAAGTTTTCCAGCCTTTTGAGAAGGCCGCAGCCCGGGCGGCGCGGGCGGCCTATTGATCCGTTCCGGCCCGTACTTTATAATTCATTTCGCTCTTTGAGCTAAGAGAATTCGCCCATGCGCGAAACCGGCCCTCGTTCCGGGCGCGACAGGAGGAGTTGCGCCGACGTGCCCGGCGGCATCGCCCTGCCCCGCGGCACGCCCCCACCTGCGACGGGGCCCGCGCCACACGCTCAACTTCCCTGGAGAGGAAGCCTTCCATGCAGAAGCTCATCATCGCGGCCGTGCTGGCGTCCGTGCTGGCCACCGGCGCCGTGGCGCAGGACTACGAGAACTCCTCGGTCGTCGGCCAGGTGCCCGACCGCGTGCTCGTCACCGTCAAGCCCGGCGTGACCCTGAATCTCGACAAGTCGGCCGGGGCCCCCCGCGTCGGCGTGCCCGCCCTCGACACCCTGGCCGAGAAGTACGCCGTGCGCGACATGGAGCCGCTCTACGGCGGCCTGGCCAACAAGCTCGACAAGGCCGCCGCCGACATCGCCGACCGGGTCTGGGCCATCGACTTCGACGCCCGCTTCGACCGCCACGACGTCAAGGCCGCCTACGAGCGCCTGCCCGAGGTCGAGGAAGTGCACCTGGTCGACATCTGCAAGATGTACGACGCGTTCCTGCCCGACGACCCGGGCCTCGGCTCCCAGTGGTTCCTGCGCAACATGAACCTGGGCGGCGGCGACATCCGCGCCGTGGGCGGCTGGAGCCACGCGCTCGGCGACTCGAACATCGTGGTCTGCATCCTCGATTCCGGCCTCGACTGGAACCACCCCGACCTCGGCGGCCCGCACCCCGACAAGGTGAACGGCGCCGTGTGGACCAACTGGACCGAGTACTACGGCACCCCCGGCGTCGACGACGACGCCAACGGCAAGATCGACGACATCCGCGGCTGGGACTTCGTGAACACCGCCGCCAGCAACGGCTGGCCCGACGAGGACGTGACGACCCCGGACAACGACCCCTCCGACTACGAGAGCCACGGCACCAACTGCGCCGGCACCGTGGGCGCCATCACCAACAACGGCCTCGGCGTCGCCGGCGCCGCCCCGGGCGTGAAGCTCATGGCCGCGCGCGTGGGCTACCTGCCCGCCGGCACCAGCCAGGGCGTCGTGCGCATGGACTGGGTCGCCCAGGGCATCCTGTACGCCGTGGCCAACGGCGCCGACATCATCAACTGCTCGTGGGGTTCGTCGAGTTCGATCAGCTTCGCGGTGGGCACCGCCATCAGCGAGGGCGTGCTCATGGTGACGGCCGCCGGCAACGACGACTCCGAGCTCGACCCCTCCTACCTGTCGACCTATCCCGGCGTCATCGCCGTGGCCGCCACCGATCCGAGCGACGGCAGGGCCTCGTTCTCCAACTACGGCACCTGGGTCGAGCTCTCGGCCCCGGGCACGGGCATCTACACGACGACCTACAACGCCACCCTCGACACGCACACCTACTCGACGACCCAGGGCACGAGCTTCTCGTCGCCCATCGTGTGCGGCGCGGCGGCCCTCATCTGGTCGGCCAACCCGTCCCTGACGGCGACCCAGGTGACGCAGATCCTCTACGCCAGCGCCGACGACATCGACGGCGTCAACCCGAGCTATGCCGGCAAGCTGGGCGCCGGCCGGGTGAACCTGCTGGCGGCCCTGGGCGATGCCCAGCACCGCTACCCGCAGGAGTTCCCCACCCTCTTCGACGCCATCAACGGCGCCAAGGCGGGCGACGAGATCGCCATCGCGGCCTCGGCCACCATCACCGGGACGCTGGAGATCCTCGGCAAGGACCTGCAGGTCCTCGGCGGCTACAGCAGCGACTTCACCACGCGCGACCCGATCAACAACCCGACGCCCATCAACGCCCCGGCCAACTCGTCGGGCCTGCGCTTCACCGGCACGGTGGGCAACGGCACGGTCATCGACGGCTTCGTCATCTCCGGCGGCGGCGGCCAGACGTTCTCGGGCATCCCCTACTCGGCCAAGTACGGCGGCGGCGTGATGCTGAACGGCACCTCGCCGACCCTGCGCAACATCGAGCTGACGGGCAACTCGGTCGGCGACGCGAGCCAGCTCGGCTGCGGCGGCGGCCTCGCCATGAACAACGCCTCGCCGGTGCTCGAGAACGTGCACATCCACGGCAACACGGGCATCTACGGCGGCGGCGTGTTCATGAACAACAGCACGCCGACCTTCACCGGCTGCGTGATCGAGGACAACGTCGTCATCACCTCGAACCTGACCTACCCGCCCAACGGCGGCGGCCTGCACGCCGTCGGCTCGGACCCGGTGCTGGTCGACACCCGCATCTCCGGGCACCTCGACCTGGTCAACGGCGGCGGCATCTTCCTGGGCGGCGCCTCGACCCTCGACATGACCGGCGGCGAGGTCAGCGGCAACACCGCCAAGGACAACGGCGGCGGCATCTACGTCAACGGCGGCGCCCTGACGGCCCGCCGCGTGCAGGTGAGCGACAACGCCAAGACGGCCACGAGCACCTTCATGCACGGCGGCGGCATCTTCGCCACCGCGGCGACGGTCGCCCTCGACAGCCTGACCTGCATCGACAACTTCGGCATGGTGGGCGGCGGCATGGAGCTGAACGCCAACACCAGCGCCAGCGTCACCAACAGTCTGGTCGCCAACAACACGGGCCAGTTCTGGGGCGGCGGCATCGCCTTCGACGGCAACCTGGCCGGCGAGGTCACGGGCAACACGATCGCGTACAACAGCTCGCTCACCGGCGGCGCGGGGCTCTACGTGAACGCCTCGGCGCCCGCGGTCAGCAACAACATCTCGGCCTTCAACACCGGCGGCGCCACCTACGGCAACGGCATGGCCCTGCTGTCGGCCCCGTCGGTGCTGTCGTGCAACGACGTCTTCGGCAACGACAACGCCGGCTACTCGGGCCAGCCCGATCCGACCGGCACCAACGGCAACATCGCGGAGGACCCCCTGTTCTGCAACGGCGTGGTCGGGCTGCCCGGCCCCGCGGACAAGGACGCCTTCGACGACGCCACGGGCTTCGGCTACGTCATCGCGCCGGAGAGCGGCTGCGCGGCGGCCAACAGCGGCGGCTGCGGCCTGATCGGCGCCTTCGCCGCCGGCAGCTGCGGCGGCAATCCGGTGCCCGACGAGGGCGGCGCGGTGCCCGCGTTGTTCCGGGTCGAGCGGGCCTTCCCGAACCCGTTCAACCCCCGCACCACGATCCGCTTCAGCCTGCCCACGGCCGCCCAGACCCGCGTCGAGATCTTCGACGTGGCCGGACGCCACGTGCGCACGCTGGTCGACGGGCGCCTGCCTGCCGACGTGCACGAGGTCACCTGGACCGGCGACGACGACGACGGCCGCGCCGTCTCGGCCGGCGTGTACTTCTACCTCGTGCGCTCCGGGGCGGACCGCTCCGTGGGCCGCGTGGCCCTGGTCAAGTAGGACTGCCGGCCCCGTCACACACGGCGACCCCGAACCCCTTGCCGCTGCGCGGCGGCGAAAGGTTCGGGGTCGCAGTGTGTGACGGGGCCGGAACCCTCCCTTGACCCGATGTGTCAGGGGCCCTAAATACTAGCGCCGTACGCATGGGACACCAGTGACCAGGAGGATGGATGATGGCGACGAAGCCGACGAAGGATCTCGAGACCTTTCCCAACCCCAACCCCGACCGGGACTACGAGATCGAGTTCGACTGCCCCGAGTTCACCTGCCTGTGCCCGCTCACGGGCCAGCCGGACTTCGCCAAGTTCCGCATCACCTACGTGCCCAACGAGACGTGCGTCGAGCTGAAGTCGCTGAAGCTGTACCTGTGGAGCTATCGCGACGAGGGGGCCTTCCACGAGGCCGTCACCAACCGCATCCTCGACGATCTCGTGGCGGCGACCCGCCCGCGCCTGATGGAGGTGCGCGGCGAGTGGTTCGTGCGGGGCGGGATCACGACCTACGTGACGGCCAGCCACGTGGACGAGGACTGGGACTCCGCCTAGGCGGGCGGCATCGATCACGCGCCGTCGACCGTGAAGGGCACCCCGCGCCCGCAATCGGGGCAGGCGGGTCCGTCCGGACCGGCCGCCAGACGGCTCACGCCGTGGAAGCCGCGGCGCTCCACCAGCAACGCCCCGCAACCCGGGCAGAGCGAGTCCCGGCCCGCCACCGTCGCCACGTTCCCCACGTACACCCAGTCGAGCCGTTCGGACGCGATCTCCCGCGCCCGCAGCAGGGTCTCGCGCGGCGTCGGCGGCGCGTCCATCCGCCAGGCCGGATGATAGCCCGAGAAGTGCAGCGGAATGGCCGGGTCGAGGTCGGCCACGAAGTCGACCAGGCGGCGCAGCTCGTCGTCGGAGTCGTTGTGGCCGGGAATGACGAGGTTGGTCAGCTCGATGTGCACGCCCGCCGCGTGGAACTGCCGGATCGCCGCGAGCACCGGCCCGAGCCGTGCCTTGCACACCTTGCGGTAGAAGGCGTCGTCCATGCTCTTGAGGTCGATGTTGGCGGCGTCGATCCAGGGCAGCAACCCGGCGAGCGGCGCCGGATTGAGGAACCCGTTGGTCACCAGCACGTTCCGCAGCCCCGCTTCGTGCACGGCGATGGCCGTGTCGCGCACGAACTCGTACCACACCAGGGGCTCGCTGTAGGTGTAGGCGATGCCCACCGAGCCCTCGTCGCGGGCCAGGCGCACCAGGTCGTCGGGCGTGGCGGCGCTGGTGCGGGCCGTGCCGTCCTGGCTGATGGACCAGTTCTGGCAGAACAGGCAGTGCAGGTTGCAGCCCGGCGCCGCCACCGACAGGATCGACCGGCCCGGATGGAAGTGGTAGAGCGGCTTCTTCTCGATGGGATCGACCCCGCCGCTCACCACGCGACCGTAGTGCAGCGGCACCATGCGGCCGTCGCGGTTGGCGCGGGTGGCGCAGGGGCCCTCCTGCCCCGGACGCAGGCGGCAGCCGATGGGGCACAGGTCGCAGGCGGCCTGGCCGTTGGGCAGGGCGCGCCACCAGGTGGCCCGGACCGGGGTCGGGGCGCTCATGTCTCGTCCTCCCCCGCGGCGGCGAGGTTCTCGCGCACCACCGCGGCGTTGCGCCGCAGCCCGTCCGGATGGGCCCGCCACAGGGGCGTGCGGCGGAAGCGGCGCCGGAACTCGTCGTCGGTGATCGCCGCCAGGTCGGCCAGGTCGAGTTCGGCGTGGGCGGGCAGGGTCCGGTACTCGTCCCGCAGGGCCGACGGGAACTTCCGCTCCGCCGCCCGCGCGTTCCAGGGGCAAACGCTCTGGCAGAGGTCGCATCCGAAGAGCAGGCCGCCCTGCTCCCGGCGCCGATCCGGCGGCGTGCCGCCCCGCCATTCGATGGTCCAGGTCGAGATGCAGGCGCGCGCGTCGAGCCCGCCGTCGAGGGACAGGGCGCCGGTGGGGCAGGCCTCCAGGCAGGCCGTGCACGAACCGCAGTGGCTGGCGAGGGTGCGCAGCGGTTCGCGCCGGCGGCGGCGCACGAGGTGGTACAGGGGTTCGGCCTGGGGCGCGTCGGCCGGGCCGAGGTCGGGCACGGCGAGGTTGGTCAGGGCCACGCCCAGAAACAGCCCCGAGCCCAGCTTCTCGTGGATCAGGCACGAATTGCGGCCCAGGAAGCCCAACCCCGCCAGCCAGGCGTATTCGCGCTCGAGGTAGGGTCCGGTATCGGTGGACGGGAAGGCGGCCAGGCCCGGCAGGGCCTTTTCCAGCCCGCGCAGCACCTGCCGGATGTCGCCCAGCAGCACGTCGTGGTAGTCGCGGCCGCGGGCGTAGCGGGCCACGCGCTCGGTCCAGGGCGCCTGGGCCTGCATGAGGTCCGGCGCCGCAGGCCAGCCGTCGGTGTAGCGCTGGCCGAAGACGAGCAGCGTGCGGGCCCAGGGGTTGGCCAGGGTCGGGTCCTCGCGCCGCGCGGGGTCGCGGGTCACGTAGTCCAGATCGGCGTGGTGGCCGGCCTCGAGCCAGCGGCGCCAGCGCGCCCGGTGCGGCTGCTCGCAGGGCAGGGCCACCGCCCCCGCGAGGTCGATGCGGTTGCCGGGGCACAGGCGCGACAGGTGCTCGGCCAGGTCCTCCCTGGTCACGGTCACCGGTGCGAAGTCGCGCGCGTCGGGCATGACTCGTCCCTACTCCTGGGGATGCGCCTTGATCCAGCGGTCGTACACCGAGAGCAGCACCACCGAGACCATGGCCAGCCCGGCGAAGATGACCCACATCACGCCCGTGTTGTCGACGCCGCCGCGCTCGGCGGGGCCGAAGTGGGCGTACAGGCCGCCGCTCAGCAGGCCGCCGAAGAGGTTGCCCAGGGCGACGCACCAGTAGAAGTAGCCCATGTACATGCCCACCTTGTCGGGCGGCGCGATCTGGCCGGCGTACTCCTTCGAGCGCGGGCTCGCGAGCATCTCGCCCACCGAGAAGACCAGCACCGCGATGACGATGACCCAGCCGCCCTGGCCGATGAGGTAGAGCAGGAAGCTGATCACGGTGATGAAGCTGCCCAGGATGATGCAGGTCAGGGGCGCGAGGCGGCGCACCAGGTAGGCGATGGCCACCTGGCCGACGATGATGCCGAAGGCGTTCAGGTTGATCAGGTGCTCGGGCTTGACCTGCCCGTTCTCCAGGACGGCCCGGCCCCACTGGCTGGTGTCCAGGCCGAGGGTCCCGGCTACGCCGGTGATCCAGCCGGCGACGGGGCCGAGGCTGCGGATCAGGTCGCTGGTGTCGGCGTAGTCGCGGATGTACTCGGGCAGGGTCATGAAGATCTGGTTGAAGCTGGTCCAGAAGAAGGCCATCAGCACGAGGAAGACCAGGTAGCGCCCCTCGCCCACCCGCATGGGCTGCGCCAGCCAGAGACCGCCGTCGCGCCCGCCGCGGGTGCCGCGCACCAGGGCGTCCCAGCCGAAGTTCAGCACGAGCCACACGCCGGCCGCCGGCAGGTATTGGCCCGGCGAAAGCCACTTCGAGCCCATCACCAGCAGGAAGAGCAGGCCGGCCACGAGCAGGAAGAAGCGCCCGTTGCCCACGACGCCGATCATGCCCGCGAAGACGTCGCCCAGGGAGCGCCGGGCCTCGGCGGCCGCGTCGCGCTCGGGCTCCTTGTAGAAGAGCAGGGCCACGACCCCCATCAGCACGATCCAGCCCGCCGAGCACCAGAAGACGAACTGCCAGTCCCAGCCGCGCACGATGCCGGCCACGATGGGGCCCAGGAACCCGCCGATGTTGACCATCATGTAGAAGATGCCGAAGCCCATGCTGCTGGTTTCCTTCGTCGTGCTCTTGGTCACCGTCGAGATGACGACGGGCTTGAACATGCCGTGCCCCACGGCGACCAGGAAGTACACGGCGAGGAAGCCCCAGAAGCCCTGGGGGATGCCGAGCAGCAGGTAGCCCGGCGCCATGACGCAGCACGAGGCCAGGAACATGCGCTTGAAGCCGTAGCGGTCGGCCAGGGCCCCGAAGACGGCCGGGAAGAGGTACAGGAAGAAGGTGGCCAGCCCCTGGATGACGCCCCGGTCCTCGCTGCTGAGGCCGAGACCGCCGTCGGCGACGGCGCCGGTCAGGTAGAGCGAGCTGACGGCGTAGAAGCCGTACCAGCCCATGCGCTCGAAGATCTCCATGACGTTGGCGGCCCAGAACGAGCCGGGGAAGGACTTCCAGACGGAGGTCCCGCCCCCTGCGGCGTGCGGCGTGTCGGTCACGTGGTGCTCCCGGTTGCGGGCCGGCCGGCGAGGCGGGCCACGGTGTCGGCGTAGTCGGAACGCAGGCGGGCCATGATCGCGGCCACCGGCAGGATCTCGTCGATGAGGCCCGAGACCTGCCCGATCTCGAGCTCGCCCTCGTCCAGGTCGCCCTCGAGCATGCCCCGCCGCGCCCGGCCCTGGCCCAGCTCGGCCTCGAGTTCCTCGCGGCTGGCGCCGCGGGCCTCCATCGCCATGATGCGGTCGCGGAAGGCGTTCTGCAGCAGGCGCACCGGCACGTGGGCCTTGAGCACCAGGTGGGTGGCGCCGGCGTCGGCGGCGACCACCGCCTGCTTGAAGGCGTCGTGGCCCGACGACTCGACGCTCATGGCGAAGCGCGAGCCGATCTGCACGCCCTCGGCCCCGAGGGCCAGGGCGGCCGCCATCTGGGCGCCGGTGGCGATGCCGCCGGCGGCGATGACGGGGATGTCGACGGCCGCCACGCATTCCGGCACCAGCACCATGGTCGTGATCTCCTCGCGCCCGTTGTGGCCGCCGGCCTCGAAGCCCTCGCACACGACGGCGTCGCAGCCCGCGTCCTCGCACTTGCGCGCCAGGGTCGGGTTGGCCACCACGTGCACCAGGGTGCAGCCGGCCTCCTTGAGCAGCGGGGCCACCTTCTTCGGCGATCCGGCCGAGGTGAAGAAGATGCGGATGCCCTCCTCGAGGGCGATGGTCGCGCACTCGGGGCTGTGGGGATAGAGCAGCGGGATGTTCACGCCGAAGGGCCGGTCGGTGAGGGTGCGGGCCTTGCGGAGCTGGTCGCGGAAGAGGTCGGGCCGCATGCTGCCGGCGCCGACGAGCCCCAGGCCGCCGGCGTTGCTCACCGCGGCGGCGAGCTTGGCCCCGCTGTTGTACACCATGCCGCCCTGGATGACGGGCACGTCGATGCCGAGCAGGGCGGTGACGCGGTTGCCGGCGAAGGAGGTGGTCATGGCGGGACGGCCTTCCTGGCGAGGGAAACGGTGCGTTGCGGGGTTCTCCCCAGTGTACCACGGCCCGGGGGGACCGCCAACGCAACGGGGTTGGCCCGGCCGCCGACTGTGGTATATTGGCCGCCAGCCGCCGCTCTCCGCGGCCGTCCACCGCCGGGCGGGAGGCCCACCGCCGCCCGCCGCACCGCGAGGAACGCCATGGCCCGCACCTCCCTGGACAAGAACCGCATCGGTTTCCTGCTGCTCGAGAACGTGCACGAGTCGGCGGTGGCCGAACTCGCCGCGGCCGGCTACGACCAGGTGACCTGCCTGCCCGAGGCCCTGCCCGAGGACGAGCTCATCGCCCGCCTGGCCGACGCCCGCTTCCTCGGCATCCGCTCCCGCACCCGCGTCACGCGGCGCGTCATCGAGGCCTCGCCGCGCCTGGTGGCGGTGGGCTGCTTCTGCATCGGCACCGACCAGGTCGACCTCGCCGCGGCCTCCGACCACGGCGTCGCCGTCTTCAACGCCCCCTTCTCGAACACCCGCTCGGTGGCCGAACTGGTGGTGGCCGAGGCGATCCTGCTGCTGCGCGGCGTGCCGGCGCGCAACGTCGGCTGCCACCGGGGCGCCTGGCTGAAGAGCGCCCGCGACGCCCACGAGAGCCGGGGCAAGACCCTCGGCATCGTCGGCTACGGGGCCATCGGTTCCCAGGTGAGCGTACTGGCCGAGGCCCTGGGCATGCACGTGGTCTACCACGACATCGAGCCCAAGCTGCCCCTGGGCAATGCGCTGGCTCTTTCCAACCTCGACGCGGTGCTCGCCACGTCCGACGTCGTCACCCTGCACGTGCCGGACACGCCGGAGACGCGGGGCCTGATCGGCGCCGCCGAGCTGGCGCGCATGCGGCCGGGCGCGGTGCTGCTGAACGCGTCGCGCGGCACCGTCGTCGATCTCGACGCCCTGGCCGACGCCCTGCGGGGCGGCCACCTGGCCGGCGCGGCGGTGGACGTCTTCCCCGCCGAGCCCCGCAGCCCCGGCGACGAGTTCACCAGCCCCCTGCGGGGCCTGGACAACGCCCTGCTCACGCCCCACATCGGCGGTTCGACCGTCGAGGCCCAGGCCAACATCGGCGGCGAGGTGGCGCGCAAGCTGGTCATGTACTCGGACAACGGCACCACCACCGCCTCGGTGAACTTTCCCGAGGTGGCCCTGCCCGGGCACCCCGGCGCCCACCGCCTGCTGCACGTGCACCGCAACGTGCCGGGCATCCTCAGCCGCATCAACGGCGTCTTCTCGGCCGGCGGCATCAACGTGTCCGCCCAGTACCTGCAGACCCGCGACCGTCTCGGCTACGTGGTGGTCGACTGCGACGCGGCCTCGAGCGAGGCCGCCCTGCAGGAACTGCGCGACATCGAGGGCACCCTGCGCTGCCGGGTGCTGTTCTAGCAGGCTGTTGAAAAACTCCTCCCGGCCCCGGGTTTTTCCTGCAACCCTTCGGCCCCGGCGGCCGTCATTCCCGGTGTCCCCCTGTTCGACCCCCTGCCGGGAGTGCGCCATGAAGAAGATCCTGCTCGTGTCCATCCTGCTGGCGGCCCTGCCGCTGACCGCCTCGGCCCACGAACGCCATCACGGCGTCGGCTTCTCCGAGGACACCTCCCTCGACCTGGACGACGGCCGCGTCGTCATCACCCGCGACCGCATCGGACGCGACGAGAAGGTCGTCATCACCGCCGACGGCGATCTCGAGGTGAACGGCCGCGACATCGACGTCGACGCCGACCAGCGCGCCGCCCTGGTGCGCTTCCACCGCGAGACCGTGAAGCTGGAGAAGATGGCCGACGAGATCGGCGACGACGCCGGGGACATCGCCGCCGCCAGCACGGCCTACGCGGCGATGCACGTGGCCGAGGCCCTGCGCGCCCTCGGCGGCGACGACGACGACACCGAACTGGACGCGGACACCGAGGCCCTGGCGGCCGATTTCGAGGAGCGGATCGAGAAGATCGAGGAGTTCGCCGACCGCATCGAGGACCAGGCCGACAAGGTCGTGGACATGGCCGAGGACCTGCAGCGCGACATCCCGGCCCTGCGGGAGCTGGACTGGTTCCTGGACGACTAGCGGACCGCCGCATCCGTTCCCGGTCGACCTGGCGAGAGTCGGGCGGGAACATCGCGCGGGCGAGACTCCGGCCCCATCCCGGAGATCGCCCGCGCTTCGTTGGCGCTAACGTGGACCGCGACCGGCCTCCCGGCCACGGCGCATCAGATCATCGGATCGGGGGCGGGGGCGTCGTCGCCGTCGCTCTCGTCGGCGTCGGCGTCGCCGTCGGTCTCGGGCCCCAGCACCGGCCGCACCGCGAAGCCGCCGTGGGCGCGCAGCCCGAAGACCCGCAGCGTGACGGCCTCGCGCAGGGCCCGTCGGCCCGACACCAGTCCGGCCAGGACGAAGGGCGCCGCCAGCACCACCAGCATGCGGCCCACGGCGCTGACGGCGAACACCTCGCGGTAGCCGCCCACCAGGGGCAGGATCACCAGCGAGGCGACCATGACGCCGGAGAGCTGCATCCAGCCGTTGCCCAGGCTCTGCAGGGCGAACAGGTAGGGCCGTTCGCGGCTGCGGCTGTTCTCCAGGATGAGCGTCAGGTACCCCACCTCGAAGCCGGACCACGCCGCGCCGCTGAGCACCTGCCCCAGCACCACCAGCGGGATCCCGTGGGCCCACACCCACGGCAGCGGGACGATCGCGATCACGAACATGCTGCCCAGGAAGACGCGCCGCGGCCCGCTGCGGTCGGCGGCCAGCCCCCAGGTGGGCCCCACCAAGGCCTTGACCACGATCACCGACAGGGCCACGGCCATGTACTGCAGGTAGGTGAAGCCGAGGTCGGTGAGCATGAAGGGCGAGAAGTAGGGCGAGGCCCAGTACACCGTGAAGTGGAAGACCGCGGCGAGGCCGAGGATGCGCAGGGCGGTGCCGCCGCGGCGCGTGCCCGCCGCTTGCCAGGCCCGCCGGCGCGGGAGCAGGCCCGAGAAGTTCGGTTCGGGTGCCGCGGCCAGAAGCAGGCCCGACACGGCCCGGGCCACCGCCGCGATGCCCAGCAGCAGGGCGAAGGCGCCGGCGCTGCCCGCGGCGCCGGTGCCGCCCGGCGCCAGACGGTGCATCAGCAGGCCCCCCGTCACGAGCCCCACGCAGGTGGCTGCGTAGACCAGCCGGTTGCGTCGGCTGAACCAGGTGCCCCGCGTGGCGGCCGGCACCATGTCGCCGTACCACGACGACCAGGCCGTCCCCGCCGCCTGCCCCGCCGCCTGGTACAGGCAGATGGCCCCGATGAGCTCGGCCACCGCCAGACGCCCCTGGGCCAGCCGGTAGGCCAGCAGGAGCAAAGTGGCCACCTGCACGATGACCCCGGCCACGGCCACCGGGCGCCGCCGCCCGCCCACCCGCAGCAGGGCCAGGGTCCCGAGAGGCCCCACGCCGCCGAAGGCCAGGGGCAGCGCGACCGTCAGGCCGAGTTGCAGGGGCGTGGCGCCGAGATAGACGGCGATGGCGATGTAGTAGGTCTCGGCCAGGCCCACCATGAGGGCCCAGGCCACGCCGTCGGCGAGGGACAGGCGCAGGGCGCGCCGCAGGGCCGCGGGCGTGAAGCCGGGGTCGCCGGCCACCGGAGCGCTAGAGTCCGATCTCATCGGCCACCGGCGCGAGGGCCGCGAGAACGTGGGCGATCAGCTCGTCCTGGTCGAGGCCGAGGTCGGCGGCCCCCTCGGCGATCTCCCCGCGGTTCACCTTGGCGGCGAAATCCTTCTTCTTGAGCTTCTTGCGCACCGACTTGACCTGCACCTGGGCGATCCGGCGGTCGGGCTGGACCATGGCGCACGCCATGCAGAACCCGCTCAGCTCGTCCACGGCGAAAAGCCAGCGGGCGCAGTCGTTCTCGCGCGGCACGCCGGTGTAGGTGGCATGGCTGAGGATGGTGCGCACGAACTCATCGGGGTAGCCGCGGGCGCGCAGGATCTCGGCGCCCTTGAGGGGGTGGTCGGGTGGCTCGGGGTACATCTCGTAGTCGAAGTCGTGCAGCAGGCCCACCGCCGACCAGTACCGTTCGTCGTTGCCCGTGCGTTGGGCCGCGGCGGCCATGGACGCCTGCACGGCGTAGGCGTGCCGGCGCAGGCTGTCCGTCTGCGTGAACTCGTGCAGCAGGGCGTAGGTGGCCTCGGGGGCGTAGAGGTCGGACATGGCTTCATTCTCCAGTGCTGTGTGCTGCCGGCTGATGCGATCGGGTCGATCTACTTGACGAGGACGCCCTTGAGGATCTCTCCCATCCCGTCGGTTCCGATCCGGAAGAAGTAGGCGCCCGACGCCAACGCGCGGCCCCGATCGGAGCGGCCGTCCCAGGGGATGTCATGGCGCCCAGGCGACACGGTTCCCTCGAAGATGTGGCGGACGGCCCGCCCGCGCAGGTCGTAAACCACGATCTCCACGTGGCGCGAACGTTCCACGTCGAGCCGGATCGACGTACCCGCATTGAACGGGTTCGGACCCAGGGCGGCCCGCCAGCGGGTCGGCAGGTCGCCGGACCCGGCCACGGTCCGGACGACCAGGGTCTCGCTGAAGAACTCATGATCGACAGTCTGCCCCTCGAAGACAACCTCGGAATCACCACATGCGAGGCCCGTGTCGCCGAAGCGGAACCGGAAGCGCCTGTCCGTGAACCCGTCGCCGTCGAAATCCGCCGTATCGCCCGGGAGCACCTCCGGCGAGACCGGACCCGCCGCACCGAGCCGGATCGATCCCGGGACCGGGTACGCGGCGGCGAACCCATCGGCCCCGTAGACGAGCACGAACACCTCGCCGTCGTCATCGTCGCAGGCGACCTCGTTGGCCGGGTCGTCGGGCTGCAGGTCGAGCCGGACATCGGCCCGACGCGCCGCCGCCACGACCGCGAAGCTCCGCGAGACCCACCGTCCGTCACCGATCACGGCCCGGAACACCAGCTCGGTGCCGCCGCACTCCAGGCCGGTCGCTCCCGCCTCGAACCAGTAGCGGCGGTCCACCCGTCCGTCCCCGTCGAAGTCGCGCCAGGTGTCGTCACCCGGCTGCGGGGGCAGGGCCGCGGCCAGCCCGAGAGTCGCCTCGTCACCGATCAGGGCCGTCATGTCGTACTCCGGTGTCGAGTAGACCGTCACGTCGAGGCGGCCGGTGGCGGGATCGCATGCGATGTAGTTCTCCGCCGACCGGGCCAGCAGTTCCAGCGGGGTGTCCACGATGTCCGCCCGGATCGTCACCGGGACCTCGCCGCCGATCCACCGCCCGATCTCGGCCTCGCCGCTGAAGGGCAGGATGTCGGCGTCGCACGCGACGGGCACGTCACCGGTCCGGAACCAGAAGCGGCGATCCAGCCGGCCGTCGCCGTCGATGTCGGCGATGTCGGCCACGACTGACCGCCCGTCGACGAACTCGAGCGCGCCGGCGGACGCCATCCGGACGGCGTCGAAGTCGATCGCCATGACATCGAGTCGGTCCTCCCCGTAGACCGCCAGGGGCAGCGCGTGGTCCTCGCGCGTGCAGAACACCGTGTTGCCGGCGTCGGCGGGGATCAGGTCGAGCCTGACGGCCATCGAGTCCGGGAACCACGTGACCGGCTGCAGCGACCGGACGACGAACCCCGAGGTCGTCTCACCGCTGAACAGCAGCGAATCGGTGTCGCAGGATGACGCGATCTCCGCGGTCGGGAACCAGAAGCGCCGGTCCCCCCAACCATCGCCGTCGAAATCCTGGTCGTCGGGCGGGGCAGCCCCGGAAGGGGTACCGGCCAGGCGCACCAGGTGCGGCGGCAAAGTGGTCGGTTCCACGGTCGGCGAACCGTACACGACGACGGGCACCGACGCGTCGAGGTCCTGGCACAACATGCGGTTGGCGTCGTCGTCGGGGATCAGATCGACCCGCGCCTCGAGTTGGCCAGCTGGCACGACCAGGCGGGTCGCAGCGGCGATGGCCCGGCCGTCGCGGAGGAGGCCGGTCGCCGCCAGGTGCGTGGCGTCGCAGGCCAGGCCCATGGAGCCGGCGTCGAACCAGAGGCGGAGGTCGGGGTAGTCGTCGCCGTCCAGATGGTCCGATCCCGGCGCCCAGGCCGGGTCGGCCGGCGCCACTGAGGTCGCACTCCCGGGTCCGGCACGAACGCTCGCGGGGTCAATGTCCGCCGCGGGCCAGAATGCCGATCCGTAGAAGGTCACGGCGATCTGCCCCCCGGGGGGAACGCACTCGAGACGCGAGCCATCGCCATTGGTGACGCTGATCCGCCACGGGAGCGGGCCATTCGGGACGAGTGATTCGCAGTCCGGGCGCGACGCGACGTTGCCGGCGACGACCGCGTCGGAGCGGGCGGCCAGGTCCCCCGGGCCTGCCCAGCTCTGACCCAGGATCACGGGCCCGGGCGATCCGGCCGGATCGCACAGGTAGGTCGACGTCCCGGCCTTGACGTAGACCAGGTCGCCGGCGGCCATGATCCCTTCGCTCGCGAAGGGGAGAGCGCCACTCGGCGTTCCGAAGCCGCGATCGTCCAGGCGAACGAACCGCGTCTGGCCCGCCGTGGAGACGACGGCGGCCCAGTCTCCGTCCACCTGAACCGATGCGACCTCCCCGGAACCGAGGTCGAGCCACGCCATGAATCGTGGGGCGGCCGGATCACCCATGTCCACCGCCTCGACCCGGCTCGAGTCCCGGTGCGGCAGGAACAGCAGATTGCCGAACCAGGCATGGCTGCTCACCGGATCGGACAGAGGGTATCGGCCGGACGGCCGCACGACTTGCTGCGCGTCGATTTCATCGCAGGTGTAGGACAGGATCTCCGCCTCGGTGATGAGCACGGCCGCACCGGCCGGAGTTCCAGTGAGCACGCCGCCGGCCGGGATGGAGACCGGCGCGCTCGACGTCAAGGCACCGGCAAGATCGAACACATGGCACGACAGCTCTTCGGTGGCGGGATCGATGCACCACAGCCTGTTCCCGCGCAGAAACGCCTGCCCCCGCGACGCGTCCACTTCGGCGAGAGTCACCCCGTCGGCCAACCGCACGAGGCGCACTCGCTGCTCCTGGTAGCTGCCGGGCAGCCCGACGGCAGCCACATCGTCCGTGACGCCCACGAGTCGAGGCTCGGTGAATTGCGTGTCTGTCCGGGGGACCGTTTCCGACACGATCGCGCGCGGAACCGACAGATCGGTGATGTCGAGCAGGGAGTATGTCCAACCCAGTTCGTAGTAGACTTCCGAGTAGTCCGTCTCCAGGCGACAGGTGGCCGACCCGGTGCTGGACCCGGTGTTCGTCTCCGCTCCGCGCCAGACCGCCATCGGGTAACGCCCACTCCCGATGTCGACGACGGCGAGTCCGGAATCGCCAACTCCGACGATCCGCTCAGAACCGATGGCCCGATGTCCCGGCACGGCAACCGTAGCCAGCAGATCCAACGTCAACGGGTCGATGAGCGCGCCGGTCGCTGCATCGAAGAGACGACCATTAGCCATTCCCAGCTGATACCAGAACTTGTTCGCGGAGGTGGAACCGGGGGCGTCCGGTTCTCCATTGGCGGCCAGTGGGGCCCGCACAGTCCTATTTGTAATGAATGGGACATCCAGATTGCTGCTGTAGACCTGCAGGCTGGCGACGAGCAGCCCGTCCGAGACGACGAGAGAGCCGAATGTCGGACTGCTAGTGAAATCGAATTCCTCGCCGAGAGTCCAGTCGGACAAATGCACCGGGGCGTTGACGCCATCGAACTCATATGTCGTCACGTTGTACTCGAAGTAGTTGTTGCCCGCCAGGTAGAGGCGTTCGTCCCCGGAAGCGGCTTGCTGGACATCGCTGAAGTTCTGCGGAAACGGGAACGACCTCACGACCGCCAATGGCCGTCCGGGATCGGTTTCGATCACTCCGATTTGGTCATCTCTCCCGTCGAAGATCACGAGGAAGCCGTTCTGAAGCGACCCCATCTGATCGACGCGACCGACCACGGCCGGCCCGCGAACCACGGTCGGCACGGTGGGATCGCCGACATCGATGCCGACCAGATATCCACCTTCGCACGCCGCGTAGACGAGCCCTTCGAGGACGAAGATGTGTTCGATGGTTGCCGGCATCGCGAGCGAGGCCAGGACGCCAGGCGCGGCATCCGTCGGCAGTTCGATGACGAGCAACCGTGCACCGTCCCCGACCAGGAGGTGACCCGCCGGTCCGAAGACGGCGACCTGCCCCCGGACATCAGGCGTGTGCGCCGACCAGACAGGTCCGTCCCGCCAATCCTCGCAGTCCTGCGCCATGACAGGTGCGAACGTCAGAAGCACGGCCAGGAAGACCAGGGCGCAGGCCAAACGACGAGACATCAGCCGGGTGAGCAAGGGCAACCTCCCGCCGGCAATTGCGATATGGAGACGATTATCAGCAAGTGATTCCGCGACTTCAGTATAAGGGTCGGGATCCGGGTCGGTCAATCACCCCGGGCGCGCCGCACCCGGACATGGCGGATCAGAAGTTCAGTTCGTCGTGGTGCGTCCGCAGCCACGCATCGGCCTCCCGGTGCCACGGGCAGGCCTTGTCGAGCAGGGCGTAGAAGCCCTTGCCGTGGTTCAGGTGCCGCAGGTGGCACAGCTCGTGGGCCACCACCGCGTCGATCACGTGGGGCGGCGCCAGGATCAGCCGCCAGCAGAAGCTCAGCGTGCCCCGCCGGGAGCAGCTGCCCCAGCGCGTGGTGCGCTCGCCGACGATCACCTTCTGCGGATGTAGGCCGAGGCGGTCGGCCCAGTACGCGGTGCGGGCCACCAGATCGGTGCGGGCCACCTGGCGCAGGTACTTCTCGAGCACCGGCCGGGTGGCGAAGACGTCGCGCGGCACCAGGTGCATGACGAGCGTGTCCCCCACGCGCTCGACCCGCGACGTGCGGCGCCGGCCCGCCTCGCGCACCTCGATCAGGCAGGGCTCGCCCCGGATCGCCAGGGTGCTGCCCGTGCCGTACTCGCGCACCTGCGGGCCCAGCCGCACCCCCAGCTTCTCGGCCTGGGCGTCCATCCACTCGCCCCAGTCGGCCAGCAGCTCGGGCAGGATCTTCGTCCCGGCCCGCCACGGCAGCACCACGACCACACCCTCGCGCGCGCACACCTGCACGCGGGCGTGGCGGGCGCGGCGGCTGCGGCGCACGCGGTAGCGCAGGGGGCGTCCGTTGACGAGGGTGGTTTCCGGCCGGCTTTCCAGGGGGAGCTCCGTCTTTCTAGAGTTTTCCCTTACAGGCCCGATCACATGAGGGCTGAGAGGCGGGGGATCCTCCCGCGCCCCGGATTCTAGCGCAGCGACCAGGAGCCCGCCAGATGTTCGACAAGGATCTCGACCACCTCGGGGACGACACCATTCCCCACGTCACGTTCCGCCTCGTGGACACGATCTACGGCGTCTCGGCGGCGTCGGTGCGGACCATGCTCGAGATCCCGGCGGTGACGCCGGTGCCCCGGGCGCCCGACTTCGTGCGCGGACTCATCAAGCTGCGCGGCCAGGCCCTGCCCCTGATCGACCTGCGGCTGCGCCTGGGCATGACCTCGACCCTGGCCGACCTGGAGGGGTTCTCCAACATGCTGGCCGCCCGCGAGCAGGACCACCGCAACTGGCTCGCCGAGCTGGAGGCGTCGGTGCGGGAGGAACGCCCCTTCAAGCTGACCACCGACCCCCACGCCTGCGCCTTCGGCAAGTGGTACGACAACTTCGCCACCGACAACGCCACCATGCGCAACATCGTGCGCCGCTTCGACCGGCCCCACCGCAAGATCCACGCCGTGGCCCACGCCGTGGCGGAAGCCGTCACCGCCGGCGACTTCGCCCGATCCGCGGAGATCATCGAAACGACCCGCAACAAGGAACTGGCGCGCATGATCGAGCTCTTCGCCGCGGCGCGCAAGGCCTACCGGGAAGAGGTGCGCGAAACGGTGCTCGTGCTCGAGGCCGGCCGCTACGCCTACGGCGTGACCGTCGATGCGGTCGAGGCCGTGGAGATCTTCGACGACGACGCACTCATGCCCAACCCCGTGGCGTCACCCGTGGGGACCATGCCCGATCCGGTCATCGCCATGGGGCGACGCCCCGAATCGGACGTGGTGGTGCAGCTGCTGGATCCGGCCCTGCTGTGCCGGCTGCGGGATCTGGCGCCGGTGTCCCCGTAGCGGGCGCAGCCCGGTTTTCGTGGCGCCCCCGCCCCCAGGATGGTAGGATTGCCCGGTTCGATACCCGAACCCTCCCCCACCGACCTGGAGAGACCGCATGACCGCTCCCACGACGGCCACCCCCGCCCACGGGCCCGGCCAGGACAAGTTCACCCGCGCCTTCTGGATCGCCAACGTCGTCGAGCTCTTCGAGCGCGCGGCGTGGTACGGCGTCTTCGTCGTCATCACCCTGTACCTGAGCCGCGTGCTCGGCTACAGCGACGTCGAGGCGGCCACCGTCAGCGGCGTGCTCTCGGCGGGGCTCTACTTCCTGCCCACCTTCAGCGGCGCCTACGCCGACCGCATCGGCTTCCGCAACGCCCTGCTGCTCGCCTTCGGCCTGCTGACCGTCGGCTACGGCGGCATGTGGGTGCTGCCCACCATGCTGCAGTCGGCCGGACTGGCCACCTACGGCGAGACCGTCACCTTCACCGGGCTCGAGGCCACGTCCTACAAGTGGCTCTTCATCCCGATCATGCTGGTCGTCATGGTGGGCGGGTCGTTCATCAAGTCGGTCATCACCGGCACCGTGGCCAAGGAGACCACCGAGGCCAACCGCGCCCGGGGCTACTCCATCTTCTACGCCATGGTGAACGTGGGCGCCTTCAGCGGGAAGACCATCGTCAAGCCCCTGCGCCACAGCATGGGCGACGAGGGCCTCGTGGTGCTGAACCTCTTCGCGGCGGGCATGACCCTGCTGGCCTTCGTCATGGTCTTCCTCTTCTACCGCAACCGCTCCACCGCCGGCGAGGGCAAGACCATGGCCGAGCTGTGGCGCGCCCTGCTCGCGGTGCTCAGCCGCGGCCGCCTGGTGGTGCTCATCCTCATCATCACCGGCTTCTGGATGGTGCAGCACCAGCTCTACGCGTCGATGCCCAAGTACGTGCTGCGCATGGCCGGCGAGGGCCAGTCGCCGTCGTGGATCGCCAACGTGAACCCGCTGGTCGTCTTCACGACCGTGAACCTGGTGACGCGGTGGTTCGCCAGGCGCACCGCGCTGACGTCCATGACGGTGGGCATGTTCATCATGCCCGTCTCGGCGCTCTGCATGGCCGCCGGGAACATGTTCCACGGCGCGGAGATCTTCGGCTTCAATGCGATCGTGGCCATGATGATCGTCGGCATCGCCTTCCAGGGCTTCGCCGAGTGCTTCATCTCGCCGCGCTACCTGGAGTACTTCTCCCTGCAGGCGCCCAAGGGCGAAGAGGGGCTGTACCTCGGCTTCAGCCACCTGCACTCGTTCATCTCGTCGCTGCTGGGCTTCGTGACCTCGGGCTTCCTGCTCGAGAAGTTCGTGCCCGACCCGAAGCTGCTCTCGGCCGCCGACCAGGCCCAGCGCCTGGCCTCGCTCGAGGGCCGGGGCCCCATGCCCGAGGCCTACGCCCACGCCCACTACCTGTGGTTCGTCTTCGTGGCGATCGCCCTGGTGTCGGCCGTGGCGCTGATCATCTACGGCCGGATGACGCCGACGGTGGCGGCGCAGGGCGAGGGCGCCTGATCCGCACCGTCCGCACCTGGACGAAGGCCTCCCCCGGCGGGGAGGCCTTCGTTTTTCGGTCCGCGGACACGGCACGCGACGATTGACCCGGCCATAGCGGATATCTATGATCCTGTTTTCCGGATCCGCCCGCACCGCCACGCCCTACGAGGGAGATCGCCATGACCCGTCCCGTCCCGCTCCGGCTCCTGGTCGCCCTGCTGGCCCTGGTTGCCGCCGCGTCGAACGCCCCCGCCGCCGAGGCCCCCGATCCGTCCGTCCTGGTCGGCACCTGGCAGGTCGACCTGCGCCCCACCCCCGACGCCGAGCCCTACTTCCAGACCTTCGTGGTGACCGCCGCCGGCGCCGACACCCTGGCCGGTTCGTTCTACGGGACGGAGATAGGCGAGGGCCGGATCAACACCGACTGGGGCGCCCTGCACCTGGCCTTCGTGACCGGCGACGGCTCCGGCGCCTACAACACGAGTGCCGTCCTCGACGGCGACGTGCTGCGCGGCACCACACACTCCCTCGGCCGCGACTTCCTCGCCGTGTGGACGGCACGACGACAGTAGCCGGCGCGACGCCGGTCGGACCCGCGCGGGCGCCGTCCTCAGGCCCCGCGCAGTTCCTTGCGCACCACCAGCTTCAGGCCCGACCAGACCGCGTCCACCGCGCACACCTTCACGTCGACGAAGCCCAGCGGCAGGGCCAGGCGCCGGATGATGTCCTCGGTCACGGTCGACGCCACGCCCGACGACTTCTTCGGCCACGACACCCACACCACGGCGTCCGGCGCGAGCTTCGCGCGGTAGCGCGCCAGCGCCCCGGCCAGTTCGGTGTGGCTGGTGGTGAAGTGGTGCACCAGGCCCACGGTCGGCGAGATCCGCGTGGCGAAAACGACGCCCTCGGGCAGCGGCGCCACCAGGTCGGCGTAGTGGTCCGGGGCGTTCACCACGCGCAGGCGCAGGCCGGGCCCCAGGCCGAGCTTGCGGTTCAGCGGCGTGCCCGAGTAGCCGGCGCTCAAGCCTCTTCCCCGAGCAGCTCGCCCAGCAGTTCGTGGGCCCGGCGCAGGTGCGGGATCACGATGGAACCGCCCACGATCAGGCCCACGTCGAAGACCTCGAGGATCTCGGCCTTCGTGACGCCCAGCTCGCAGCAGCGGATCACGTGGTAGGCGATGCAGTCGTCGCAGCGGAGCACGAGCGAGGCGCTCAGACCGGCGATCTCCTTCGTGCGCGCGTCGAGCGCCCCGTCCTCGTAGCAGCGGGTGTCGAGGTTGAAGAAGCGCTTCGTGGTCAGGGTGGCGTCGGCGAGGATCTTCTCGTTCATCTTCTCGCGGTAGGCGCGGAAGGACTCCAGACGTGAGCTCATCCCGGGACTCCTGGTTCGGGGGCCCGGTGTCGGCGCGGCCCCGCGGGACCGGTCTCCCCGCGGCCGGGTCCCGCCGGGTACGTGCGCAGGTTAGCACGCCCGGACGGGACCGGCCAAGGGGTCTGCACGGGGAGCGCCTCAGACTTCGATGAAGTCCTCGGCGCCGAGGGGAATGACGTCTTCCGGCGTGA
>JAGRNP010000052.1:0-23793 GCA_020440705.1 bacterium
GCAGGGAGCGCAGCCAGGATGGCGGAGCGACCGGAGCGCGAGCCTCCGGCCGACACGAAGTCGGCCGGAGGCGCCCGCCGGAACCGCGCCGATCACCCCCGGGCGGCCTCCACCGCCCCCCGCAGCCGCCGGATCGCCTTTTCCAGCGTCGCCCGCGGGCACGCGAAGTTGCACCGCACGTAGCCCGGGCCGTCGAAGTGCTCGCCGGGCGAGAAGCCGAGGCCGTGGGACTCGAAGTGGGCGCCCGCGTCGGTGAGGCCGAGCTCGCGCACGTCGAGCCAGGCCAGGTAGGTCGCCTCGACGCGGGACATGCTGACGCCGGGCAGGTCGGCCACGGCGGCGGCCAGCAGATCCCGGTTGGCACGCAGGTAGACGAGCTGGGCCGCCAGCCAGTCGCCTCCGTGGCGCCAGGCCGCCTCGGCGGCGACCAGGCCGAAGACGTTCACGTGGGGCACGATGCCGGCCTTGGCGCGCTCGAAGCGCCGGCGCAGGGAGTCGTCCGGGATCACGGCCACCGAACAGCCGAGGCCGGCGATGTTGAAGGCCTTGCTCGGCGCCAGCAGGGTGATGGTGCGGGCGGCAATCTCCGGCGAGAGCGAGGCGAGCGGCACGTGCCGGCGGTCGGTCGCCAGGCTGAGCTGGGCGTGGATCTCGTCGCTGCAGATGACGACGTCCCGCCGCAGGCACTCCTCGGCGAAGACCGCGAGCTCGTCGCGACGCCACATGCGGCCCACCGGGTTGTGGGGATGGCAGAGCAGGAAGAGCCGCACGTCGTCGGTCAGGCCCGCCGCGAAGTGCTCGCGCCCGCAGGTCCAGCCGGCCGCGTTGTCGCCCTCGAGGGCGATCTTCCGCACCGTGCGGTCCATGAGGCCGGGCACGCGCAGGAAGGGTCCGTACACGGGCGTGTGCACCGCCACGCCGCTGCCCGGTTCGCCCACCGCGCGGCAGGTCACGCTCAGGCCGCACACCAGGCCGGGCAGCCACACCAGCCAGGCCGGATCGACCCGCCACCCCCACTCGCGTTCGCACGTCTCGAGGAAGACCTCGACCAGGCCCGGCGGCGTGCCCGGGTAGCCGTACACGCCGTGGCGCGCGCGTTCGGCCAGGGCGTCGACGACGGCCGCTGGCGACCGGAAATCGGCGTCGGCCACCCATAGGGGCAGGATGTCCCGCCCGGCGTACCGGTCCCACTTCTCGCTGTTGGTGCCCGTCCGGTCGACGGGCGTGTCGAAGTCGAAGCTCATGCGGAGTCCCGGGTTCGGGGAAGGCGCACGCGGCGCCGGTCAGCTGCGGTCGCGTGCGGCAAGATAGGTCCGGATGCGTTCGACGGCCTCCGCCGGCGTCGCCACCAGGCTGTACTCGGCGTCCGGCGCCCCGGCGCGGAGGAAGGCCTCGCCCGGATCGAAGTCGACCAGCACCACCGGCCGGCCGAAGCGCAGGGCCAGGGCGATCTCGCTGAGGGTGCCGCCGGTGCCGCGGCAGGCCACGACCACGTCGCTGGCCAGGATGTTGATGACGTTGCGCGCGGCGCCCATGCCGGTGGGAATGACCAGGTCGAGGCCCGCCGCGCCGCCGTCGCGGTCGTCGTCGTAGAGGATGCCCACGGTCAGGCCGTCGGCCTCGCGGGCGCCCGTCACCGAGGCCTGCATGACGCCGGTGGCCCGACCGCCGGAGATCAGCACCCAGCCGTTGGCGGCGATGAGGCGGCCCATCTCGCGGGCCACGGCGGTCGTGCGCGCGTCGGCCACGGCGCCGCCCATGACCCCGATGCAGGTGCGGCGTGGGGACATCAGAATCCTCCCTCGCGGATCTGGTCGGGGTCGGGCAGCAGCTTCTCGAGCCGCGACGTGTCGACCTCGGGGTGGAAGCCGCCCGAGGGCAGGAAACGCACGTCGGCGCGGCTGGCCCCGAGGCCCTGGGCCAGCATGGACAGGGTCTGGGTGGCCGAGCGCTGGGCCCGGTCGGTGGCCTTGGCCACCAGTTCGCCGGCGAAACCCTCGGCCTGCTGCCGGGTCTCGGCGATGAGCTTGTTCTTGGCCTCGACGCTGAAGCCGCCCGTGAACACGCGCCCGATCACCTCGGGGACGATCAGCGGGACGAGCTTGGTGTTGTCCTCGCTGTGGATGTGCATGTCGCGGATCAGCACCTCGTGGCGGCAGGGCGGCAGCACGAACTCGTACTCGGCCGCGGCCAGGGGCACGATCTCGAAGCGGGGATCGGTCAGGTCGTAGCGGAAGTCGATGTCGAACTCGATGACTAGGGTGATGCGCCGCTCGCTCAGCAGCCAGCCGAGGTACTTGCGGCCGAATTCCCCGAACCAGTGTTCGCTGGCGGTGATGACTTCCTTGGTCATGATGCGGAAGACGCTCAGCTCGCCCACGGTGCGCATGCTCGTGACGAAACTCTCGTGGGAGACGCGGGCCGGGGCCGCGGCGCCGCGGCCCCGGCGGGCCAGCTTCCACACCGCCCAGGCCACGAGGGCGACGAGCACCCCGCCGGCGAATCCGATCAGCAGTTTGTCCAAGGGCGGGCTCCTGGTCCGGGGTGCGGAGGCGACGACCGGCACAGGATGGCAAAAAGGCGCCGGCCGATCAAGCGGGGATCGGCCGGCGGCGGCGGAGTCGGGGCCGGCTCAGGCCGGCTGGGGCTGGACGAGCGCCGCGACCTCGGCGCGTGAGAAGACGATGCCCAGGCGCGGCAGTTCCTCGGTGCCCGCCGGTGCGTTGGCGCCGCTTTCGAGCAGCAGCGCGGCGCGAGCCTCCTGGGTGGCCAGGAAGGGCATGAGCTGACCGATCTGCTGCTGGGTCAGGCACTGGGAGTCGATGAGCACCAGGCCCACCCGCTCGCTCCCGGCGACCTGGTTGAAGAAGTCGTCCATGGGGAAGATGGTGTGGCCGAAATGATTCAGCAGGGTCTGGGCCCATTCGCGCCGCTCGTCCTCGGTGGTGACGACGACGCACGACGTGAGGGCGCCCGCCTCGGCCTGCCGCGACGCGCCGGTGCCGGCGATCTTCATGAACGACTGCATGTCCTCGATCTTCTGGTCCATGGTCGTCAGGGCGGTCTTGATGGCGTCGAGGCTCACGCCGAGACCGCGCATGAGGGACAGCAGGTCGGCCTCCGACGCGGTGTTCTCGAAGGAACCACCGTGGATGATGGCCATGACGTCGGCCAGGGCGACGAGGTTCGTCAACGGACGTTCGCCGTCGGTGGCGCGGGCCACGTCATGATGGAAACGGGCGGCGTCGCAGAACGGGTCCGGCAGCTGCCAGTACTGCAGCAGCCCCTGCCCCACCTGGGCGTGGGTCAGGCCGATCTCCTCGGCCTCGCGGACGAGCCGGTCGCCGGCGGTGTCGGCGAGGATCGGCGCGTAGATGTCCGGCACCGCGGTGGCCAGCACGTAGGCGCCGATGTCGTGCATCAGGCCCGCGATGAACGCCTCCTCCGGATCGATGCGCCGATTCAGGTGCGGCACCAGGGCCTGGCAGGCGGCGCCGTTGGCCAGGGCGTGATTCCAGAACTCGCTCATGTCGACCTTGTCGCCCAGCTTCTGCAGGGCCTCGACCGAGCCGAAACCCAGGGCCAGGTTGCGGATCCCCGTGAAGCCCAGGATGACCACGGCCCGGCTGATCGTCGTCACTTCCTTGGGCACGCCGTAGAAGGACGAGTTCACCAGCTTGAGGACCTTGCCGGCCAAGGCCTGGTCCGAGGAGAGGACCTTGGCCACGTCGTTGGCCGATGCGTTGTCGTTGTTCAGCACGCTCATGAGCTGGCGCGTCACCTCCGGCAGCGGCGGCAGGTTGCGCATGACGGTCATGATGCGGGCCTTGATGCGGTCGGTCGACATGGATCGATCTCTCCGGGCACGGGCACACGGGTTCAAGTGCTGTCTCCGTCTGCAATTCGGCCGGATAAGGGGCGCCTTTACCAATAGGTTCGCGGCGGCCCGCGGCGGACCGGCAGGGGATCCCCCGCCTCGGCCGCCTGCCCCCGCAAGATATTTACATCCAACAAGATACGCGCCGCCAGGATGCGACGGTTCAGGACCCGGGACGCCGCGGCAGGCCCCGCCCCAGCTTGGCCCCGAAGCGGTCCCGGACTCCGTCCAGCACCCGATCCAGGTCGCGCTGCCGGACCCGCTGCGGATCGGGGAAGAGCTCCGGCTGGCCGCCGGGCCGCCCGAGGTTCGAGGCGGTGATGCCGATCAGGCGCAGCGGGCGCCCGCGGCGCCCGAGGGCGCGTTCGAGCAGGTCGCGGGCCTGGGCCCGGATCTCGGTGTCGCTGTCGGTGGGTTCGGGCAGGGTGACCGAGCGGGTGTGGGTCGTGAAGTCGGGATAGCGCGCCTTGAGGGTCAGCGTCGAGGCCACGAAGTCGTGGGCCCGCAGGCGCCGGGCCACCTTGTCGCACAGGTGGTGCAGGATGCCGACCAGCTGCTCGCCGTCGGCGACGTCCTCGCCGAAGGTCGTCTCGTTGCCGATGCTCTTGGCGGCGTGGGACGGGATCACCGGGCGCTCGTCGTGCCCCACCGCCAGTTCGAGCAGCTGGGCCATGTGGTCGCCGTAGGTCCGGATCAGCTGCGCGCGCGGGCGCGCGAGCAGGTCGGCCACGAGCCGGATGCCGTCGGCCTCGAGCCGTCCGCCCAGCACCTTGCCCACACCCCACAGGCGGCGCACCGGCAACCCGGCCAGGAGTTCGCGCTCGGTGCCGGGCGCGATGACCACGAAGCCGTCGGGTTTCTCCAGGTCGCTGGCGAGCTTCGCGAGGAACTTGTTGGGCGCCACCCCCACCGACGCCACCAGACCGATCTCGTCGCGGATCCGCTCCCTGATGCGGCGGCCGATCTCCGGCGGCGCCCCGAAGAGGCGCCCGCAGCCGCTGACATCGAGGAAGGCCTCGTCGATGGAGAGGGGTTCGACCAGGGGGGTGAAGTCGGCGAAGATCGCGAAGACCGCCGCGGAGACCTCGGCGTAGCGGTCCATGCGCCCGCGGAGGAAGACCCCGTCCGGGCACAGCCGCACCGCCCGGGCGGCGCTCATGGCGCTGTGCACCCCGAACCGGCGCGCTTCGTAGCTGGCGGCGGCGACCACGCCGCGGCCTTCGGGCGTGCCGCCGACGATGACCGGACGCCCCCGCAGGGAAGGATCGTCGAGCACCTCGACCGAGGCGTAGAACGCGTCCATGTCCACGTGCAGGATCGCGCGGTCGAAAATCGGTGGGGTCAGCGGGGCTGCGGGCGCCATGGGGCCGGTCCTGTCCTGGGGCGGATTCGACGCGGAGGGCGGGGATTCCGCCGCGCCCGGGGATTATCGGGCCCACAGGCCGCTCCGTCCAGCCCGGAAGTCCGACCCGCCGGCGGAAAATCGGGAACTTCAATTTTTGGGATTCATTTTCATTAAATCGTTATAATCCAAACAGTTTAACTGTTGACAGGATGCGATCAGTTGTCCTACGGTGGAGGACGCTTGGTATCGAGAACGACGATGCACGGCACCATCTCCCCTCTCGTACGTCCGAAGGAGGACCCGACCATGAAGAATAAGCTGTTCCTCAGTCTGCTCTGTCTCGCTTTCGTCGGCATGATGTTCGCCCCCGGCGATGCGGCGGCCGAGGCCTTCAAGGGCAAAGTCGGCGGCGGGCCGACGGGCGGCACTTTCAACACGTTCACCAACGCCATGGCCGTCTACGTGCCGAAGCAGCTCGAGAACGTGAAGCTTTCCGCCGTCGGTTCCGGCGGCTCGGTCGAGAACGTCAAGCGCGTCAGCAGCGGTGAGAGCGACTTCGGTCTGTGCTACGCCGTGGACAGCGCGCTGGGCCGCAACGGCAAGCTCCCCAAGGACGAGAACAAGTACGACGGCCTGCGCGCCATGGGCTTCCTCTACGGCGCCCCCGCCCAGCTCGTCGTCCGCGCCGACAGCGACATCAAGTCGGCCTACGACCTCAAGGGCAAGAAGGTCGCCGTCGGCAACGCCGGCTCCGGTGCCGCCGCCAGCGCCGAGCGCTTCTTCCGCCACATCGGCGTGTGGGACGAGTTCAGCCCGCAGTTCCTGGGCTACTCCGCCGCCGCCGGCGCGTTCAAGGACGGCAAGATCGACGCCTTCTGGCTGCTCGTCGGCCCCCCGAACCGCGCCATCATCGAGGCCAGCGTGCAGGTGGACATCCGCCTGATCCCCGTCGGTCTGGACGCCGAGAAGTCCGGCTTCTACAAGGAATTCGCCTACATCCCGATGGACATCCCGGCCGGCATGTACGGCGAGGGCATGCCCGCCTGCCCGTCGTTCCAGGACGCGTGCTTCCTGTCGGTGAACGCGAACGTCCCCGACGACGTGGTCTACGACATCATGAAGACGCTGTGGTCCGCCGAGGGCATGGAGGCCATGACGGCCGCCAAGAAGACCTTCAAGAGCATGAACATGGAGAACGGCTTCGACGGCGCCAGCATCCCGCTGCACCCCGGTGCGGTGAAGTTCTGGGAAGAGCAAGGCAAGACGGTGCCCGCCAACCTGAAGTGATCCGGCGCGGCACGTGCGCCGCCCACCGGATGTTCACGCGGGGAGGGGGCTCGGCTCCCTCCCCGCTCTTGTTCCCGATCCGCCCGCCGGGAATCCCGGCAGGAAAAGAGTTGCAGCAATGAGCGATCCCCAAAACCCGGAAGCCCTCCCCGAGGGAGCCAGCCAGGAAGTCCTGGACGAGCTCATGGAGAAGGATGCCAAGTCCGGCCGCACACTGACGCGGTTCTGGTACTGGATCACGAGCGGGCTCGGCATTTTCATGGTCCTGTTCTACATGTGGAACTCGGCCATCTCGCCGGTCAGCACCCAGTACCATCGCGGCATCTACGTCCTGATCACGTTCGTCATGGTCTTCCTGACCTACCCGATGACCGGACGCTCCCGCGCGGACCGTCCCTCGATCAGCGACATCTTCATGGCCCTGGTCTCGATCTGGGTCGTCGGCTACTGGATCCTGGAGTTCGAGAACCTCAACTACCGCATGGGATCCGAGACGACCCTCGACACGATCGTCGGCGTGGTCGGCATCCTGGTCAGCCTCGAGGCGGCCCGGCGCGTGCTCGGCATGTCGATGACCCTGGCCGGCCTGGGCTTCCTCGCCTACCTGCTGTGGGGCAACCTCCTTGAAAAGGTGCCCGTGGCCGACGCCTTCGCCCACGACGGCTTCGCCGTCACGCGGGCCCTCAACTTCCTCTTCTACAACCAGGACGGCGTCTTCGGCATCATGGCCGACGTGCTCGTGACGTACGTCATCCTGTTCATCTTCTTCGGGGCGTTCCTGAAGTATTCCGGCGCGAGCAAGTTCTTCATCGACCTGCCCCTGGCCCTCGCCGGCAAGAGCGTCGGCGGACCGGCCAAGGTCGCCGTGATCGCGTCGGGCTTCTTCGGCTCGGTGTCCGGTTCGGCCATCGCCAACACGGTCTCCACGGGCGCCTTCACCATCCCGATGATGAAGCGGGCGGGCTTCAAGCCCCACGTCGCGGGCGCCATCGAGCCCGCGGCCTCGATCGGCGGCATGTTCATGCCCCCGATCATGGGCGCCGGCGGCTTCCTCATGGCCGAGATGACGGAGATCCCCTACGTCGACATCATGAAGATGGCCATCTTCCCGGCGGTGATGTACTTCCTGTCGGTGTTCGTGATGATCCACTTCGAGGCCAAGCGCTACGGGCTCTACGGCGTCGTCGACCCGGACGCCCCCACGGCGTGGCAGATCCTCAAGAAGGAGTGGTTCCTCAGCGTGCCGCTGATCATCATCGTCGTGATGATGCTCGTGGGCTACTCGGCGGGTTTCGCGGCCGTGGTCGCCACGGTCAGCTGCGTCGTCGTGAGCTGGTTCACGCCCGACCACAAGATGGGCCTCAGGGAGATCCGGGCCGCCATCATCGAGGGCGCCCGCAACACCCTGATCATCGGCGCCACGGTGGGCGTCATCGGCATCATCGTCGGCACGATCAGCCTCTCGGGCATCGGCCTGAAGTTCTCGGACATCATCATCTCGCTGTCGGGCGGCTTCCTGCCCGTGGCGATCCTGCTGATCGGCATCGCCTCGCTGGTGCTCGGCATGGGCGTGCCGGTGACGGCGGCCTACCTGATCACCGCCGTGCTGACCGTCGGCTCGGTCTCGAACATGATCGCCATGCAGCACTTCGGCGTCTCGTTCGCCGAGCTGTCCAGCCCGGCCATGGGCGACTTGTCGGTGGAGGCGTATCGCGCGCTCATTGCGACCAACGCCCACCACGCCGCGTGGGTGCTGATCGCGAGCCACATGATCGTGTACTGGTTCAGCCAGGACTCGAACATCACGCCGCCGGTGTGCGTGGCGGCCTACGCGGGCGCGGCCATCGCCGGTTCGGATCCGTGGAAGACGGGCTGGACGAGCTTCAAGTTCGCCAAGTTCCTCTATGTCGGTCCGTTCCTCTTCGCCTATTCGCGGGGCTTCCTGCTGGACGGCTCGCCGCTGGAGATCATCATGGCCTACGCGACGATCACGCTGGCCACGATCGCCTTCGGCAGCCTCACCATGGGCTACCTCGCCTGCGGCATGAACCTGCTCGAGTGGATCATCATGGCGGTGGCCACGGTCATCCTGTTCTTCCCGGGCGTCTTCCACGCCGCGATCCCGGGCCACATTCCCGACCTGATGGTCGATTTCCTCGGCATCGCGCTGTGGGTCGGGGTCTTCCTGCTGCAGAAGGGGCGCATCCGGATGAATCCGAACCTGACGCTGCCCATCCACGAGCAGAAGAAGCTGAAGGCGGCGGCCAAGGCGGGGTGATCCCGCCGGACCGCACCGCTTGGCGCACAGCAAACGGGGAGCCGACGGCGGCTCCCCGTTTCGCGTTCCCGGGCCGCCGCCGCGTCAGGTCAGCGAGGCGAGCCAGCGTCCGACGATGCGGCGCGCCGATGCGGCCCACGGTGCGGCGAGCCCGGCGGTGACCGCGGCCTCCGGCAGGGGCGGCCCCGGCGGCCCGGCCCGGCAGGCCGCGGCGTGGGCCGCGAGCAGCGTGGTGGCGGGCCCGTCGAGGTAGCCCGCGGGCAGGGGCGGGAAGTCGGGACGCTCGCCGCCCTGCCAGCGCCCCACTTCCCGTTTGTACTCCTTGAGCAGACTGACCGCTTCGTATTCCGGATGCCCCTGCAGGAAGAGCCGGCGGCCGTCGGCGGCGACGGCCAGGTGGGGTCCGACCGCCGGGCTGTCGAGCAGGACCGTCAGGCCCGCAGCCGCGAACTGGGCCGCGTCGAGGTGGTTGTGGCGGGAATGGGGCACCGGGACCGGCGCGTCGAGACCGGCCACCAGCGGGTGTCCGGGGCGCGGCAGGTCGTGCGGGAACACCCCCCACACCTTCGGCACGACCGGCCGCCGCTCCTGGCCGTGCTCGGCCAGCAGGAAGGCGTGGGTCGCCAGGCAGGAGAACAGGGTCGGCAGGCCGGTGGCGCTCACGTGGGCGAAGACCTCCCGCAGGCCGCGCCAGAAGGGCTGGCCCGGCAGGTGCGGGTCGCCGACGTTGGTCCCGCTGATCACGAGCACGTCCAGATCCGCGGTCGGGATCGCCGCCGCGTCCCGATAGCGCTCCGCCACGTGGGCGGCCACGGTGGGCCCCCGGGACACGCCGGCCACACCGAAGAGGACCAGGTCGTCGGGGCCGTCGCGACCGCAGAGGCGGGCGAACTGGCGCTCGGTCACGCGCAGGGCCGGGTCGGGCATCATGTTCAGCAGTCCGAGGCGCACGCGCCGTCCCTTCCCGGCGGCGGTGCGGTCGCCGCCGGCCGAAACCGGAGTATATTGGGCGGGAGCCAACGGAAGGACACCCGACCATGATCCAAGTGCACCCCGCCGGGAACCGCGGCCACCTCGACCACGGCTGGCTCGACACCCGGCACACGTTCAGCTTCGGCCAGTTCCACGACCCGGCCCGGATGGGCTTCCGGGCCCTGCGGGTCATCAACGAGGACATCATCGCCCCCGGCATGGGCTTCGGCAAGCACCCGCACCGGGACATGGAGATCCTGACCTACGTCCTGGCCGGCGGCCTGGCCCACACCGACAGCATGAACAACACCTCGGTCATCGGGCCCGGCCGGGTGCAGCGCATGAGCGCCGGGACCGGTGTCGTGCATGCCGAGCACAACGCCTCCGACACCGAGCCCGTGCACCTGCTCCAGATCTGGCTCCTGCCCGACGCCGCCGGCCATCCGCCGAGCTACGAGGAACTCGATCTCGGCCCCGGCGACATCGACGGCCGGCTGCGGGTGCTGGCCTCGCCCGACGCGGACGACGGCGCCACCACCTGGCACCAGGACGCCTGGCTGTACGCCTGCCGCCTGCCCGCCGCCGGCGAGATCGGCCACGTGCTGGCGCCGGACCGGCACGCCTGGCTGCAGGTGGCCCGGGGCACGGCGCAGCTGGGCGGCGTCGGGCTGGAGGCCGGTGACGGCGCCGCCGTGAGCGGCGAATCGCGCCTGGACATCACCTCGATCGAAGGGACCGAGTTCCTCCTCTTCGACCTGGCCTGAGGTCCGCCCGATTGCGGACGGCAGGCGGAATCTGCTACCTTGGGCGCGCGGCGCCCGGCGTCCGTGCCGCGGCGGCGACCGGCGCCGCCGCGAACCCCAACCGGATCCGGAACCGACCATGTGTGGCCGCATCGTCCTGTCCGTCGCCCCCCACCGCATCGCCGAGGAATTCTACCTCGACATGGTGCCCGACCTGCTGCCCCGCTACAACATCGCCCCGACCCAGGACGTGGCCGCGGTGCTGCCCAACCCGCGCTCGGACGGCCGCCTGGTGGAGATGTTCCGCTGGGGCCTGGTGCCCCACTGGTCCAAGGGCCCGGACGAGGCCGCCCGCATGATCAACGCCCGCAGCGAGACCGTGCTGGAGAAGGGCTCCTTCCGCGACTCGTTCCGCGAGCGACGCTGCCTGGTTCCCGTCAACGGGTTCTACGAGTGGCAGAAGCGCCCCGACGGCAAGCAGCCCTTCCTCTTCCGGCGCCGCGATGCCGGTCTTTTCGCCCTTGCGGGGATCTGGGATCGCTGGGAATATCCCGGGGGCCGGGAGCTGCGCAGCTGCTCGATCCTGACCACCGAAGCCAACCGGGTGATGCGGCCGGTCCACCACCGCATGCCGGTGATCCTGGCGCCGGAGGCCTGGGAGAAGTGGCTGAGGCTGCCGGCGGACCGGGCCGCGGAACTGACCGATCTGCTCCGCCCCCTGGCCACGGACGACCTGCTGGCCGCGCCCGTCACCCGCGAGGTGAACCGGCCGGCCTTCGACGAACCCCGCTGCCTCGAGCCGATCTGGGACGATCCGGGCGGGCAGCTGAACCTCTTCGGCTGAGAGGTCCGCACCCATGTCGCGCGATACCGCCAACGCCGCCCCGGGGGCCCGGCCCGGCCTGCGCCTCTTCCTCGACAGCGCCCGGCCCGCCGACTGGGAGACGTGGCTGCCGCGCGGCGTCTTCCACGGCGTGACCACCAACCCGGTGCTCCTGCAGCGCGCCGACCAGCCCTGCACCCTGGCGAACCTCGAAGCCGTCGCCACACGGGTGCGCGACCTCGGCGCCCGGGAGATCCAGCTCCAGACCTGGGGCGCCACGCCCGGCGAGATGTTCCACAACGGCAGCCGCCTGGCCCTGATGACCGGGCTCGGCCTGGACGTGGCGGTGAAGGTCCCGGCCACGCCGGACGGCCTCGTCGTCGCCCGTCGCCTGGCCGAAGCCGGCACGCGCGTCACGCTGACCGCCGTCTTCCAGCCGGGCCAGGTCGTGCTCGCGGCGGGGTTCGGAGCGGCCTACGCGGCCCCCTACCTCGGCCGCCTGATCGACGCGCGCCGCAAGGGCCGCGACCTGGTCCTGGCCATGGACGACATCCTGAAGTACACGGGCTCGGCGACGCGGCTGCTGGTGGCGAGCCTGCGCTCGACCGACCAGGTGATCGACCTCGCTGCCCACGGCCTCGACACGTTCACGTTCGGCGCCCCGGTGGCCGAGCAACTGCTTTCCGACAAGCTGACCGAGAAGGCCACCGCCCAGTTCGAGGCGGCGGCTGCCGCCATGGGCGGCCGCACCTGAGCCCGGCAACGGCTCGCACCTCCGGAGGGAAACCATGTTCCGTTTGCGCCCCCTGCTCGTTCCCGTCCTCGTGGCCGTCGGCCTCGCCGCCGCCGGCGACGCCTGCGCCCAGAGCTACTACCAGAAGGAGACGACCCTCGCCGCCGAACTGTTCGGCACCGGCGGCGAGCTGTCGCTGCAGTTCGAGAAGATCCTCGGCGAGAAGTTCATGTTCCGCACGGGCATCGGCCTGACGGGCGTGGCCTTCCGCAAGGGCTACACCGTGCCCTTCGGCGTGAGCGCGCTGCTGGGCAAGGGCCGCAACTTCATCGAGATCGGCGGCGGCGGCACCTGGATCGACTTCGACAACAACGGCGATCCGGCCGACGAGGTGATCTTCGACCTGAAGGAGGACCAGGTGGTGGGGCACGGGGTCGTGGGCTACCGCTTCATCGGCGACTACGGCTTCACCTACCGGCTGGCCTTCACCCCCGCCTTCACCAAGGAAGGCTTCAAGCCCATGGGCGGGGCGGTGTTCGGCTACAGCTTCTAGGCCGCCTTCAGCGCCCGACGTACTGGCGGAAGAGCCCCGCCAGCAGCTCGGGCACCAGCCGCATGCGCTCGGGCGTCTCCACGTAGGCCACCCGCATCTGGGTCCGGCCGGGGTTGGGGACGCCCGCCGGCGTCTTGTAGAACCCCGCCATGGGCGCCGTCAGCAGGGTCAGGTCCTCGCCGTCGACGTCCACCTTCCCCTCGCGCGCACAGAACAGCACGAACGCCAGGGCGTCGAAGTCCGCCGGCGCGATGGCGCGCACGTCGACCACCGAGTAGATGCTCGCATCCGGACTCGAGACGACGACCCCGGGCAACAGGTCGCGGGTGCGCCGCGTGAAGTCCTGCAGCATGCCCCGGTAGTACTCGCGCTGGCGCGCGTACCAGGCCTGCAGGTCGGCGTGGGAGACGTGCGCCAGCCCACCGAAGATGTACTGGCCGATGGTGTTGCTGCACAGGCTGGCCGTGTTCTCGGCCACGCAGCGGGCATGGAACTCGGGGTTGTCGGTGACCAGGCCGCCGATGCGCAGTCCGCAGGCGTTCCACACCTTCGACGACGTCTCGATGCTGATGCGCCGGCCGGTGATGCCCGGCACCTCGTCCTCGGTCAGGCTCCACACGCTCAGGGGCGCGGCGTCGGTGTAGTAGAGCTCGCGGTAGGCCTCGTCGCTGACCAGCCACAGGCCGTGTTCGACGCAGAGCCGGGCCAGGTCGGCCAGGGCGGCGCGGTCGTAGAGCTGGCCGGTGGGGTTGTCGTAGGGGATCACGACCAGGGCGCCCGGCTTCTCCCGCGCGATCACCGCGGCGATCTCGTCGCGGGCGGGCAGGCTGAAGCGGCCGTCGTCGCCGAGGGTGCGGGTGATGGACACCGTGCGGCGGCCGAGGCGCTGGGCGAACGCGGTGTAGTTCGTGTAGGCGGCGTCGATGAGCAGCAAGGGGGCCTCGGCGCTGCCCGCCGGACCGCAGCAGCCCGTGATGACCAGTTCCATGGCCTGGCTGCCGCCGTCGGTGACCTGGCTGCGCAGGCCGTCCACCGCGCAGCCGCTGCTGGCGATGATGTTGAGGAAGGCCGCGTTGGTCTCGGCCAGCCCCACGGTGGCCGTGTACTTGACCACCCCGCCGGCGAAGGGCGAACCGGGGGCGCGCAGGTTGTCCATCCGCTCCTGCAGGGCCGGATGCATGGGCAGCGAGACGTTGCCGATGGCCACGTTCAGGTCGCGGGTCGCGTCGCCGCGCTTGGCGAACTCGATCTGGGCCAGCCGGATGACCGACGGCTCGCGGCCGGCGAAATGGGCGGACAGGCGGGGTGCGGGCATGGGTCGCTCCTTCGCGCGGGGTTCCGGACGGGCGCGGACCCGCCAATAATAGGTCGCGCGCGCCGGGGACACAATCGGCTGCCCGGGCCCGGCGGGTGATTTTTCGGGCGTTCCGGGCCGGAATGGGCTATACTGGCTGCCGAAATCGCACCTCTTTCCGGGGCGCGGCCGAAGATCCGCTCGGTTCCGCTCACTTCCGGCGTCAAGCCGGCCTCCGGATCGCCGAAACCTTCAGGAAACAAAACCCTTAACCAGAAATCCGGGAGATCCGCGCGTGAGCTCGTACTCCATGACGCACCTCAAGCAGCTCGAGCAGGAGAGCATCCACGTCATCCGCGAGGTGGTGGCCGAGTTCAGGAATCCGGTCATGCTCTACTCGGTCGGCAAGGACTCGGCCGTCATGGTGCGGCTGGCCCAGAAGGCCTTCCATCCGGGCCGTTTCCCGTTCCCCCTGATGCACGTCGACACGGGCTACAAGTTCCAGGAGATGTACGACTTCCGGGACAGCTTCACCGCCTCGATCGGCGCCCGCCTCATCGTCGAGGGCAACACCGCGGCCCAGCAGCAGGGCTCCCACCCCACGCGCATCGGCAACGACAAGTGCTGCCAGCTGCTGAAGACCCGCGCCCTGCTCGACGGGCTCGCGAAGCACGGCTTCGACGCGGCGTTCGGCGGCGCCCGGCGCGACGAGGAGAAGTCCCGCGCCAAGGAGCGCTTCTTCTCGGTGCGCGACGAGTTCGGCCAGTGGGACCCGAAGAACCAGCGCCCCGAGCTGTGGAACCTCTACAACGCCGACATCGACGAGAAGGAATCGGTGCGGGTCTTCCCCCTGAGCAACTGGACCGAGCTGGACGTGTGGCAGTACATCAAGCTCGAGGACATCCCCCTGGTGCCCCTGTACTTCTCGGCCCTGCGCCCCACGGTCGAGCTGGGCGGCATCATGATCCCGTACGAGCACGCCGACGTCGTCGATCCGGACGGCAAGCTGGGCCTGACACCCGACAAGGTGAAGGACGTGCGCTGCCGCTTCCGCAGCCTCGGCTGCATCCCGTGCACGGGGGCCGTCGAGTCGGACGCCGAGACGATCGACGACATCATCGCCGAGGTCGTCGCGGCCCGCCGCAGCGAACGCGAGAACCGCGTCATCGACCTGACCAGCGACTCCTCCATGGAGCAGAAGAAGCGGGAGGGGTACTTCTAATGGCCACGCCGGACCTGCTGAGGGACTACGAGCACAAGAGCCTGCTGCGGTTCACCACCAGCGGCAGCGTCGACGACGGCAAGAGCACGCTCATCGGCCGCCTGCTCTACGAGACGAACTGCATCTTCGAGGACCAGTACGCGGCCGTCGAGAAGACCAGCCGCCAGCGCGGCGACGAGCGCGTCGACCTGGCCCTGCTGCTGGACGGCCTGGCCGCCGAGCGCGAGCAGGGCATCACCATCGACGTGGCCTACCGCTACTTCACCACCGACAAGCGCAAGTTCATCATCGCCGACACGCCGGGCCACGAGCAGTACACGCGCAACATGGTCACCGGCGCCTCGACCTCGGAGCTGGCGATCATCCTGATCGACGCGCGCAAGGGCGTGCTCACCCAGAGCCGGCGTCACGGCTTCCTGATCTCGCTGCTGCAGATCCCCCACCTGGTGGTGGCCGTCAACAAGATGGACCTGGTGGACTGGGACGAGCAGACGTTCCGGGACATCGTGAAGGAGTACAAGGAGTTCAGCCAGAAGCTGGACATCCACGACATCACCTTCATCCCCATCAGCGCCCTCGACGGCGACAACGTCACCGTGCGCAGCGAGCGGATGCCCTGGTACGAGGGCCAGACGCTGCTGCACCATCTGGAGAACGTGCACGTCTCGGCCGACAAGAACTTCGTCGACTTCCGCTTCCCGGTGCAGTGGGTCTCGCGGCCGAACCTGGACTTCCGCGGGTTCGCCGGCACGATCGCGTCCGGGACGATCCGCGTCGGCGAGGAGATCGTGGCCCTGCCCAGCGGCCGGGTTTCCCGGGTGAAATCGATCGTGACCTACGACGGCGAGCTCACCGAGGCCTTCGCGGGCCAGGCCGTGACGATCACCCTTGCGGACGAGATCGACATCTCGCGCGGCGACATGATCGTGCGCCGGAACAACCTGCCCGAGGTGGGCAACGAGTTCGACGTGAACCTGTGCTGGATGGACACCGAGCCGATGAACCCCCGGACCCACTACGTCCTGAAGCACACGACGAACAAGGTGAAGGCCTACATCTCCGGCATCAGCTACAGGATCGACGTCAACACCCTGCATCGGCAGGAGACGGACCGCTTCGGGCTGAACGAGATCGGGCGCGTCGCGATCCGCACGGCCCGGCCCATCTTCTTCGACAACTACCGCGTCAACCACGGCACCGGCAGCTTCATCCTCATCGACCCCATGACCAATCGCACCGTGGCCGCCGGCATGATCCGGGGCAAGTCGCGGGACGTCGAACAGGTGATGCGCACCCAGCACAAGGCCAGCCGCACCTCGACGAACGTGCGCTGGGAAGGCGGCGTGGTCTCGGCGGCCGACTGGGAGAAGCGGAACGGCCACAAGGGCGCGGTGCTGTGGTGCACGGGCCTGTCGGGCTCGGGCAAGTCCACGGTGGCCAAGGGGCTGGTCAAGCAGCTCTTCGGCCGCGGCTGCCAGGTGATGATGCTCGACGGGGACAACGTGCGGCACGGCCTGTGCGGCGACCTCGGCTTCAGCGACGAGGACCGCTCGGAGAACATCCGGCGGGTCGGCGAGACCGCCAAGCTCTTCTACGAGCAGGGCAACATCGTGGTCTGCACCTTCATCTCGCCCTTCCAGGCCGACCGGGATTTCGTGCGCTCGGCCCTGCCCGCGGGCGCCTTCCACGAGCTTCACGTGAAATGTGATCTCGAGGTGTGCAAACGGCGCGACCCCAAGGGGTTGTACAAAAAGGCAATGGCCGGCGAAATCAAGGATTTCACGGGCATCGACTCGCCGTACGAGGAACCCGCGAACCCCGAGTTCACGGTGGAGACCGACATCCACAGCGTCGAGGACATCGTGGGGCAGCTCGAAGCCTATCTCGAGGAGCGGGGAATCATCTGACACCGGGGCCACCGGGACCCATCGCGAAGGCGCCCCCCGCGGGGCGCCTTTTCGCATGGGCCCACCGGGACATCCACCCGACGGTCGGTCCGGACCGCGCCGGATGGCGGCCTCAGCGCGGTGCCACCCCCAGCCGGCGGATCGCCGCGATCAGCTCGTCCTGGAGCGCGGGCTCGAAGTCGGTCACGGCATGCTGCATCCGCAGTCGGCCCGCACGGTCGAAGACGAGCAGGGAGCAGTGGTCGTCGGGCATGACGTAGGTGAGCTTGAAGAGCCCCTCATAGTCCATGAGGGTCCACTTGTCCCGCTCCTGTGGAAACTTGCCCTTGATGGTTCGCTTCACGAAGAAGGGCACGCCCTTCAGGTGGGCCACCGGCAGGAACTTCACCCGGTGGCGCGCGATGAGGTCGGCCACCGAGTCGCGCAGGGCGGGCGCCCACTGTTCGATGTACCTGCTGCCCTGGCGGTCGCCCGCCACCACCACGACCACGGCGCCCCGGTAGGCGCCCGAGGTGTGCAGGGTGTCGAACTGGTCCTTGATGCGGAACTCGACGAGGGGCGTTCCCGGGGGTTCGGCGGCCTGCGCGGGCTCCGCCGCGAGGGCCGCGGCGAGCAGCAGCGGCGCCAGCCCCAGCAGCCGCCGCCGGCGGCGCCGCCGGAACACGCGGGCCACGGCCACGACCAGCGCCACCGCCAGCACGAGCGCGAGCAGGGGCACCAGGATGGCCAGCCCCGCGAGCAGCGCGCTGCCCCCCCACTCCACGAGCGCCAGCAACGGATTGGCCAGCCCCGCCGTGGCGACCGAGCTGCCCGCCCGCAGGCCCGCGGTGGTGCCGTGCACGAGTCCTGCCGCGCCCCCGCCGGCGATCAGGGCCATGGCCCAGCGCAGCCAGGGCGCCATGTCGACGAGGGTCGCCGCCGCGAGCACGGTGCCGGCCACCACGGCCGCGGGCCCGGCCACGGTGTCGAGCAGGTTGTCGAGGAAGGGCACGAAATAGGCGACGATCTCGCAGGCCGCCGCCGCGGCGAACATGACCAGGGCCGGATCGGAACCCAGCCAGTCGAAGCCGGTGGCCAGGGGCAGCAGGCCGACCCGGGCGCCGAGACCGGCCACGAGCAGGGGCACGAATACGCGCAGGCCGACGGCGGCCGCGAGGCCGATGCCCGTGGCGACCGCCGCGATGAGGGTGGGCTGGGGCAGTTCGGGCGACATGAGGCCTTCCGCGGCTCGGGATCCGGGTGACGAGAGACCGATCATAGCAGATGCGGTGCCCCGTGCCGACCTCCGGTCGCGGAACCGCGTCCGGGCTAGACCCGCAGCGCGACAGGTTCCGGCGCGGGTGCGGGCGCCGGTGCGGCCGGTGGGGGCAGCTCGATCCGGACGCGCAGGCCGCCCCCGACCCCGCTGCTCGCCAGGGCCCGCCCCCCGTGGCGCTGGGCGATCAGGCTGACGATGGGCAGGTCGAGGCCGATCCCCCGCCGCTGGGTCGCCAGCGGGGTGAAGGGTTCGAACACGACCGCCAGTTCTTCCGGCGTCAGGAGCGGTCCTCCGTCCTCCACGGTGAAGCGGAAGGCGCCGTCGGCGGCGAAGTCGAGCGCCACCTCGACCTGGCCCCAGGGTGGCGTACGCCGGACCGCGGCGACCACGACACGCCGCAGGGCGCCGTGCAGCAGCGGCGGATCGGCGGTCCAGGCGGGCAGGTCGGCCGGCTCGGGCCAGACGATCCCGACGCCGCGACTCGCCGCCACGGGTTCGACCTCGTCACGGATCCGCTGCAGCAGCGGCACGAGGGGAATCGGCTCACAGGCCAGAACCGCCTGGTCGGACTGCAGCCGGACGAAGTCGAGGATGGTCTCGAATGCCGCCAGCAGGTTGCGCCCGGACGCCTCGATGCGGTCGAGGTAGGCCTGGGAGTCGGGCGACAGGTCGCTGCGCTGGCCGAGCAGCTGGGTGAAGCCGAGGATCGCGTTCAGCGGCGTGCGGAACTCGTGGCTCATGCGGCCGAGAAACTCGTCCTTGGCGCGCCCCGCCGCTTCGAGGTCCGCCGTGAGACCGCGCTGGCGGGCGATGAAGGCCTCGCGCATGGCCTCCATGCGGTAGGCCATGGTGACGAGGACGGCGTAGCAGATCCCCATCTCGAACTTCACCGACAGGGACGCCACCCCGGGCACGTCGCCGAGCCCGACGGCGATGGCCAGCCCCACCGACCAGACACCGATGAACGTCAGCCCCCGCCGCAGCCCCAGGAAGTAGAAGGCCGGCACCGGGATCGGGTAGACCCAGACGAGGGCCGCCACGCCGAGGCTCTCGGAGGCCATGATCACGAAGATGAAGAGCACGCTCATGCCCACGCCGCCCGCGACCGCGGTGTTGCCGGTGCGGCGGTGGACCAGGTGGTTGACCAGGAAGGCCACGAACATGAAGACGTTCACCGCGAAGACCTCGGGCAGGCCGCGGTGCAGGTTCAGGCCGGCGAAGGCCGCCGACGAGACGATCGCCATCAGGCTGCCGTTGGTCAGGACCCGGTTGGAGGAGGGCTGGTCGGTGCGCTTCATGATCCCACCCCCGCTTCGACCCGGCCCGGCCGGGAGGTGGACGGACGCGTCGGGTTCCCCACCACCGGCAGTTCGACGGTGAAGGTGCTGCCGACGCCCGGGGTGCTGGTGCAGGTGAGATCGCCCCCGTGCAGTTCGCGCACGATCTTGCGCGAGATGGACAGACCCAGGCCCGTGCCCTGGTTCGCCTTCCGCATGGGATTCTCGATCTGCCGGAACGGGGAGAAGAGCTCGCCCATGTCCTCCGCGGCGATGCCGACACCCGTGTCGGTGACCGCGATGCGCAGGCGCTCGCCGACCTCGACCCCGATCGTGACCCGCCCCCCCGCGGCCGTGAACTTGACCGCGTTGGACAGCAGGTTCAGCAGCACCTGCTTGATGAGCTGGGCGTCGCAGTGGGCCATGATCGCCAGCGGGGGCGGGGCCTGCAGTTCGAGATCCTTGTTGCGGGCCAGCGGCTCGGTGAGCAGCACCGCTTCCCGCACGATCGGCTCCAGGGGGGTCGCCTTGGCCTCGCAGACGATCTTGCCCGCCTCGAGCTTGGCGAAGTCGAGGATGGTGTTCACCAGCTGCAGCAGGTTGTTGCCGGCGACCCGGATCTTGCCCAGGTACGTCTGCAGGTCCGTCGGCAGGTCGGTGCGGCGTTCGAGGATCTGGGCGAAGCCGATGATCGCGTTCAGGGGCGTGCGCAGTTCGTGGCTCATGTTGGCCAGGAAGGCGTTCTTGGCCTGGCTCGCCCGTTCGGCCGAGTCGGCGAGATCGAGCAGGGCCGCCTCGCGTTCCTTGCCGATCAGGTTGAACCGCACGAGCCGGATCAGCAACTGCAGCATGTCGATCAGGTAGACGCGGTTCGGCAGGTCGATCAGGTCGACGCCCACGTACCAGTCGCGGTCGCGGAGGGCCACCGTCGTCACGACGTCGTAGGCCGTCAGGTCGATGGGCTCGGTGAGCACCACCACGTCGCGCACGCACCAGCCCATGGTCTCCTCGATCACCTGGGGCAGCTCGGATTCGAGCAGGCGGCCCAGCTTGCGGCCGTCCGCCTCGCCCACCTCGAGATCGAAGGCCCGCCCGGTGATGCGGCGGATGAAGCGGAAGGCCGACGAGACGGCGAGGAACGAGACCGAGGAGATGTCCTGCAGGGGGCGCGCGAGGCTGGCGACGAACTGCTCGGAGTGGCGACGAACGGCCTGCTCCAGCTCGCGCCTCCGTTCCGCGTCGGCCCCGTCGCGCAGGGCCGCGAGGTACTGGTCGACGGCCCGGTGGTGGGTTTCGTGGAGCTGGATGCTGTGGGGCAGGTCCAGGTTGGCCACGCTGTCGAGGCCCGAGGCGGCGATCTCCTCGAAGATGGGATAGACGCCGCAGCGGCAGCCCGCCCCGGTGACGCCGCAGCCGGCAAGCACCCGCGCCGTGTGCTCGCGGTGCGCCAGGGTGGCCTGGTAGAGGAGCTCGAAGACGTGCACGATGCCGCCCGAACCGCCGCCCGCGGTGGCCTCCGCTCCCTCGACCTCGGCCATGATGAGCTGCTCGGCGATGCGCAGGTAGCGCAGGATCACCCCCAGATCGTCCCGGACCTGGTCGTTGACCCGGGCCAGGTCGCAGACGGCCAGGCAGAGCCCGTCGAACCCGGCCCGGATCTCGTCGCGGCCCGTGCCCGTGGGCAGCTGGAGAAGCTCGACATGGGCGCGGCGGGCGGCGAAGTGGGCGTCGAACGGGGTCTGGAACTGGGCGACCAGGAAATCGCGCAGCTGCCGCTTCAGCCGGGCGAGATCGGCCTTGCCCGTGATGCGGGGCAGGTCGCGACCGCCGGCGAGGTGGCTGTCGTAGACGCCGTCGGCGATCAGTCCCGCGTAGGAGGCGATGTACTGTCCGACCCGCTCGCGCTCGGCGAGGTCGCCCGGCGTGAGCCCGAAGCGTTCGGCCAGCGACTGCCCGCTCCACTCACTCATCGGCCACCGCCCCCACCAGGCAGGTCTTGTTCAGGATGCGCACGCCCTCGAAGCCCACGTTGGTGATCTCGCCGACGCTCGTCAGTCCGATCACCTCGGCGCCGCCCGCGGCCGCCTCGACGGCCCGCATCTCCTCGGCGAAGCGCTCGCCCAGGAAGTTCACGCGGGAAATGCAGTCGAAGACCAGCACGCGCCGCGCCCGCACGCGGGCGAGGACGTCGCCGGCCATGCCGGCCACCGCGGCCACCAGCTTCTCGGCGTCGCCCTTCATGACGAAGAGGGCATCCATCTCCCGCACGCCGCTGATCACGGTCACCGAGCCGTCCTCGCCGGCGGCGACGGGGTCGCGCACGATGGGCTCGCCGCCCTGGAACGAGGCGATCCCGAGGGGATGGCCCGCGGCGATCGTCGCGAAACCGTCCGCTGTGAGTTCAAGTCCCTCGGCGTCGGCCAGGGCCCGACGGTACACCGCCAGGGCCGGCTCGTGGTTCAGTTCGTGGATGATGTTCCTGTCGGCGCGGGTGACGACCAGGGGCCCGTGCACGCTGTCCCAGCCGTGCCGCACGCCCACATGGAAATCGATGCCGCTGCCCAGCAGCACCGCGTGGTCGATGTGGGCGCCGTCGCGGTCGAAGACCACGGGCCGCCGCACCAGATCGGCGCAGCCGAGTCCGGCGCCCATCAGGTCGATGCCCCCGATGACCACCTCGAGATTCCGCACGAAGCCTTCCACGTGGGCCGAAAGCCCGTCGCAGAACAGGAGCAGGGACCGGGAATGGCCGCACGGATGCAGCCGCGCCGCGATCGCCGCGGCGTCGTCCCGCATGTCCAGCCGCGTCAGGAACGAGCGGGCCGGGTCGAAGGAGATCAGGGCCGCCGCGTCGGCGAGCAGTTCGTGGCCGCGGATCAGCTGCGGCACGACGACCGCGATCCACTCCGCGTCGCCCATGATGCCGTCCAGCCGCGCGACCTCCGCACCCCGCTCGCCGGCGAGCAGGACGAGGTGCGTCCGGTCCGTCCGGGGCCGCAGCGCGTCCAGTTCGTCGGCCAGCTGGATGTCGAACACCTCACACCTCCGCGGCGGCGGGGGTCAGGTAGCGGCCGGCGACCTCCGCGATCCGGTCCAGGTCGATGGGCTTGGCCACGTAGTCGTCGAAGCCGTGCATCAGCAGCCGCTCGCGGTCGCCGACCACGGCGAAGGCCGTCACCGCGACGATCGGCACCTCGAGGCCGAGATCCCGGCGCGCCGCGGCCAGCAGCTCGGTGCCGTCCATCTCGGGCATGTCGATGTCGGTCAGGAGCAGGTCCCAGCGCTCGGCGCGCAGGCGCTCGTAGGCCGCCCGACCGTCCTCGACCACGTGGATCTCGGCCCCGGGCACGATCAGCATCAGCATGTCGCGCAGCACGAGCTGGTTGAATTCGTCGTCTTCGGCGATCAGGATGCGCGGGTTCATATCTTCTCTCCAATGAGTTCCAGGATGCTCGGGGTCTTGTCCTCGTCGTCCGGGTATTCCGCCCGGATGGCGAGGAAGCGGTCCAGGTTGTCCAGGAGCAGATCGACCAGGACCGGATCGAAGTGCTTCCCCTTCTCGTCCTTCATGAGCTTCGCGACCCGCTCGATGGGCATGGCGTCCTTGTAGACGCGGCGCGAGGAGAGGGCGTCGAAGACGTCGGCGACGGCGACGATCCGGCCGTAGATGTGGATGTCGTCGCCGGCCAGGCCGCGGGGATAGCCGCCGCCGTCGTACTTCTCGTGGTGCTGGGCGGCGATGATGCGGCCCGCCTCGAGCAGGGGGAAGCCTTCGCAGTCGTCCAGCATCTCCTCGCCGATGGTCGCGTGCAGCTTCATGGTCTCGTACTCGGCCGCGGTCAGGCGCCCCGGCTTGAGCAGGATCTTGTCGGGGATGCCGACCTTGCCGATGTCGTGCAGCGGCGCCGCGTTCAGGATCAGGTCGCACTCGACCCGCGGCAGCCCGTGCAGCTCGGCGAGCACGGCCGAGTAGCGGCTCATGCGCCGGATGTGGAAACCGGTCTCGAGGTCGCGGAATTCGGCCGTGCGGCCCATGCGGTAGGCGATCTCGGTCTCGGCGGCGGTGGCCAGGGCCAGGGCCTCGCTCAGCTCGCCCGTCGCCTCGGAGATCTTGCTCTCCAGGATCACGTTGATGTCCGTGAGGTACTCCTCGTAGGCGGCGATGCGCGCGTAGTTCAGGGTGCGCAGCACGAGCTCGTCCACGTCGACGGGCTTGCCCACGAA
>JAGRNP010000052.1:23893-26151 GCA_020440705.1 bacterium
TCGTTGGCCCCGGCGGCCAGCGCCCGGTTCTTCTCCTCGGCGTTGGCCGTCACGACGATGACCGAAAGGTGCCGCCAGGCCGGGTCGTCGCGCACGGCGGCGAGCACGTCGAAGCCGTTCATGACCGGCATGGCCAGGTCGAGCAGCACCACGTCCGGCCGCACGTCGGGCAGGAGCGCCATGGCCTCGGCCCCGTTCACGGCGCGATGCACCTCCACATGGCGGTGCTCGGCGAAGGCGAGTTCGATCAGGTCGAGGTTGAACTCCTCGTCATCGACGGCGAGAACCGTGATGCCCCGGTCCCTGAGGTTGTCCATGCGATGCTCCCGGATGAAAATGGAGATCCGTTCCGGCATCACATCGGCAAAACACGTGAAGTCTTTAGGTTGCGATGAGGGTTTTTACGCTTTCAGGCGGGATCGAGCAGGCGCAACCGGTGCTCCATCTCCCGCAGGGGCATCAGGTCGCCCTTGCGGCTGGCCACGGCGATGCCGTCGCGGTAGATGGCGGCGGCTTCGACCGTGCGGCCCAGCCGGGCGAGGACCCGGCCGTAGGAGGCGTAGAGGGGGCTGTTCCCGGGCTGGCCCGCAAGGGCGCGGGCCAGGTATTCGGCCGCCCCGCGGTCGTCGCCGAGGGTTTCGAGGGCCTGTCCGAGGCCCATCAGGGCCAGGGGGTCGTCCGGATCGAGTTCCAGCACCTCGGCGAACATGGCCTGCTTGCGGGCCGCTTCGTCGCGCCGGACGCGCTGGTCCTCGGCCGCCAGACGGGCCGCTTCGGCCGGATCGGTGCCCACGCCGAACTTCTTCATGGTGGCCAGGGCCTTCTGGCGCTCGGCCTCGTCCTTCTCGCCGATCTGCATGTAGAAGAGCGAGAGGTTGGTGTGGACCATGGGTTCGTCGGGCGCCAGCTCCTCGAGCCGGCGGAAGATGTCGATGGCCTCGTGGAACTTCTGCTGCCGGCCGAGGATCACGCCCAGGGCCTCGCAGGCGTCGGTGTGGCCCGGATCGAGGCGCAGGGCCTGCTCGAGCAGGGAAACCGCCTCGTCGTCGCGGCCGGCGGCGAAGGCGTCCAGGCCCCGGTCGTGGAGCTGGCGGGCCAGCTCCGTGCGGTTGCCGCCCCGGTGCAGGGCGGGCAGGTCCACGTGGCCGCCCAGTTCCTCGCCGTCCGGTCCGGCCGCGCCGTCGACCCGCAGCCCGGTGCCGGGCGTGCGGTGGTCGCGGCCCAGGAAGACCAGGCTGGCGGCCTGCTGGCGCGTGGGCGCCCAGAACGAGCCGGCCCAGGTGCCGAGTTTCGTGCCGTCCGGGGCCGTGCAGGGCGTGCCGGGCGGGGGCAGCTCGTCAAGATCCTCGGGCTCGACTCCCTCCCACGCGACCGACCGCAGGGCTTCGGGCACGGTGCCGTAGGTGCGCAGACGCGCCACGACCTCCTGCCCCAGGTAGCACCCCTTGGCGTAGCTGACGACCTGCTCCTCCAGGCCCGTCTGGGGCAGCACGCGGGTCGCCGGGGGCAGGTCGTGTCCCAGGACCGGCCAACCCGCTTCGGCCTGCAGCCAGCGCCACAGGGTCGCGCGGTCGCCGGGCGCGAGATCCGCCAGGCGCACCAGGTCGGACTCGGCCGCGGCGGCGTCGGTGGCCGTCAGCACGGTTGACCGGTCGGCGCCGGGAAAGAGCACCAGCCAGCCGGGATCACCGGCCAAAGCCCGCCGCACCACCCAGGCCTCGCCCTGCGGCGCCGGCACGACGACGAGGTCGAGGTCCGCCAGGCCGTCCCAGTCGGTGCCCGCGGGAGCGCCCAGGCCGATCAGGTCGCAGGGCCGCGGAGCCGCATCCGCCGTGACGGGCACCTGCAACGCCCACCCGGCGAACTCGTCCGACACCTCCTCCAGGAGGACGTCCTCGCTGACGAGATTCGCCGCAAGATCGCCCAGCAGGTCGCCGACGCCGGCGCGGGGCATCACCAGCAGGTAGCTCGGAAAGGGTTGCCCGCGCTCGGGCAGGCGGTGCAGGCTGAACCAGGCCAGCAGCTGACCCTTGCGGTTCAGGCGCGCGGAAAGCTGCCCCCGTCCGGGGCCGAGGGCCCGGACGTCGCTGGTCAGCTGGGAGTGCAGGAAGGCCGCCGCATCCGGCCCCGAGACGAGGGCCAGGCCGGCGGCCGGAGAATCCTCCAGGCCGCCCAGCCAGCCGTGGCGCCGGGCCTGCCCGGCCAGATCGGGCAGGGACGGACGCATCAGACCGAGAAGCTCTCGCCGCAACCGCAGG
>JAGRNP010000053.1 GCA_020440705.1 bacterium
CGACCACGAGGTCGAGATCGCCCGCCTGCTGGCCCTGTTGCCGCCGGCGGTGCGGCGGCACGTGGAGCGCCTGCACGGGGGCGGGCGCCGGGCCGTGGTGTGGGTCGCGGGCGGCGCCTGCGGCGGCTGCTTCGGCCAGCTCCCGGCCCAGCAGGCCATCGACGCGGACAAGGGCAAGAGCCTGGTGCGCTGCGCCGGCTGCGCCCGCTACGTGGTGCACCGGCCGTGGAACGCCACGGCGAGCTCCTGACCGGACAGCCAACGGAGCGGCGAGGCGAGCGACATGACACCGGCGAATCCCGAAACCCTGACCGACCTGCTGCGGACCCTCGAGCGCAGCGGCGAGCTGCGCTCGCTCGCGCGCGAGTGCGGGCTCTCGGTGCGGGAACTGCGCCGCCGCCTGTCCATCTGGCGGCGGGAACTCGCCGCCGAGGACGAGGACGGGGAGGAGCCCGCCGCGACCGACGGGGCGACCGCCGACGGGACGACCCGGCCCGCCCGGGGCAAGGACGCGTCGCGGCGCAAGGGCGGGCGGGACTACCCTCCGCTGACGCCGGCCGGCGAGCTCCAGACCAGCCCGGTCGGCCATCCCCGCGACGTGCTCGAGGTGCACACCGACGGCGCCAGCCGGGGCAACCCCGGCCCGGCGGCGATCGGCGTCGTCTTCCAGTTGAAGGGCGGCGAGAAGGTGGCCGAACTGCGCGAGGCCATCGGCCGGGCCACCAACAACGTGGCCGAATACCGGGCCATCGTCGCCGCCCTGGAGCACTGCGCCCGCTGGGGCGTCAAGCGCGTCCACGTGAAGATGGACAGCGAGCTGATCGTCCGGCAGCTCAACGGCTCGTACCGGGTCAAGAGCCCCGACCTGCGGCCCCTCTACCAGCAGGTGGTCTTCCTGGCCAAGAACTTCAACGACTTCCGCGTCAACCACGTCCGCCGGGCCGACAACGCCCACGCCGACGCCCTCGCGAACCGGGCCCTGGACGACGCCTGAACGGCGTGAATTCCGGTGACAGCGGCCTCCTTTCGCATTATGATGTCCCGGTGAGAAGTCGGGGAGGCGATCGCGTGCCTCCCGAATCCTGGATTGCGGGAGGTTCGAGGAAAGTCCGAGCTCCACAGGGCAGGGTGCTGGTTAACGGCCAGGGGGAGTGATCCCACGGAAAGTGCCACAGAAAAGATACCGCCACGGGTCGGCTCGCCGGCACGGGGTAAGGGTGAAATGGCGAGGTAAGAGCTCACCGCGCCGCCGGTGACGGCGGTGGCAGGGCAAACCCCACCTGGAGCAAGACCAAATAGTGGAGGATGAGACGGCCCGTCTCGTTACGACTCCCGGGTAGGTCGCTGGAGGCCGTCGGCAACGGCGGTCCGAGATACATGATCGTCGCCGTGCCGTTCGCGGTGCGGCAACAGAACTCGGCTTACGACCGGCTTCTCACGTCTAGACCGCAGCCGATGCGCCGTCCGCCCCGCGGTCGGCCCGTTCCCGAGCGGAGAGGCGTGATTTTTCGTGGCAGCCACACCCGGCAGAGATGAATCCGCAGCCGTCGGGGCCGACGACAGCCCCTGCAGCCGTTCCGGCGTGCCCGATGATCCCGTGCGCACCGGCGTCCTGTCGGGCCGCCCCTGGGCGGCGACGTACGCCGTGCAGGAGGGCCTGGCCGAGCGCATCCGCCGCAAGGTGCCGCTGCAGTTCCAGGTTTCGGACTGCCTGCTGAACGTCCTTGCGGGCCGGGGCGTGACCGGATCCGACGAGCTCGAGCGCTTCTTCTATCCCTCCCTCGACCAGCTCCACGATCCGTTCCTGCTCCAGGAGATGGACCTGGCCGTGGCGCGCATGATCCAGGCCGCCCGCGACGGGGAGCGCGTGGCCATCCACGGCGACTTCGACGTCGACGGCATCACCGGCAGCGCCCTGCTCTTCGAGACCCTCAGCGCCCTGGAGGTCGACGGCTCGCGCCTGGCGCCCCAGCCGGCCTTCATTCCCGACCGCGCCACCGACGGCTACGGCGTGGCGGCGCGCAAGGTGCGCGAGTGGGCCGGCGACGGCGTGACCCTGCTGGTCACGGTCGACACCGGCGCCGCGGCCATCGACGAGATCTCCCTGGCCCGCGAACTGGGCATGGATGTCATCGTCCTGGATCACCACATCTTCGAGGAGCGTCCCGCCGCCACCGCCCTGGTCAATCCGCGGCGCGACGGGGCCACCTACCCCAACGGCGAACTGTGCGGCGTAGCCGTCGCCTTCAAGTTCGCCCAGGCCCTCAAGACGAAGCACCCCGGGAGCCTGCCGGACGACTTCCTGACCTCGGTCCTCGACCTCGTCGCCATGGGGCTCGTGGCCGACCAGATGGCCCTCGTGGGCGAGAACCGGGTCCTCGTGAAGAAGGGACTCGAGCGCTTCAACGACCGCGCCACCATCCGGCCGGGGCTGGCGGCCCTGCTCTCGGTGGCGGGACTCGACCGCGGCTTCCCCGTCACGACGGGCGACTTCGCCTACCAGCTCGCGCCGCGCCTCAACGCCTGCGGGCGCATCGGGCGGGTCATGTCGGCCCTCGAACTGCTGCTGACGCGCGATCCGGACCGGGCCCGGCTGCTGGCCGAGGAGGCCGACCGCACCAACAACCGCCGCAAGGAGCAGGACCAGCTCCTGAAGGAGGAGGCCATCGACATGGCCGTGCCCTACGTGCAGCGGGGCGACCCGGGCCTGGTGCTCGCGTCCAGCTCCTGGCACAAGGGCATCATCGGCATCGGCGCCGCGCGCCTGGTCGAGCAGTTCCAGCTGCCGGTGGTCCTCATCTCGGTCGAGGGGATGGAGGCCCGCGGCTCGGCGCGCTCGGTGCCCAACGTCGACGTGAAGTCGCTGCTCGACCGCTGCGGCGACCACCTGCTGCGGCACGGCGGCCACGCCCAGGCCGCGGGCATGACCCTGCGCGCCCGCGACCTCGACGCCTTCCGCGAGTCGTTCCTCGAGGCCCTGCGCACCGGGCCCCAGACCGGCCCGGTGCCCGAGACCTACGACCTCGACCTCGACCTGAAGGTCATGAGCGCGCGCGACGTGGCCCGGCTGGTGAACGAACTCGAGCATCTCGAACCGTTCGGCTCGGGCAATCGCAAGCCGGTATTCCGCTGCCGGGGCCTGCGCCTGCAGCGCCCGCCGACGCAGCTCTCGGGCGGCGCCCACCTGCGCTTCGCCTTCCGCGGGCCCGCGCGCCCGCGCGAGGAGACGCCCGCCCTGAGCCGGGAGTTCGTCTCCTTCGGCAGCGGCGACGCGTGGCGGCGCATGCTCGACGAGCGGGGGCTCGGCGCCCAGGACCTGCTCGACCGCGACTGGGACATCCTGTTCCAGATCAGCCGCAGCACCTTCCGTCCGCGCAGCGGGAACTACGACCCCGTGCAGCAGCTGCTCGTGGACATCCGGCCGGGCGGGCAATGAGCCGCCTGCCGGCAGCGGAACCGGTCGACCTCCGGGCCATGATGGAAGGCCTGTGGGAGACGGTCCGCAGCTACAATCCGCAGGCCGACGAGGACAAGCTCTGGTTCGGCTTCCGCTTCGCGAAGGATGCGCACGAGGGCCAGTTCCGCAAGTCGGGCGAGCCCTTCTTCGCCCACGCCCTGACCGTGGCCACGATCCTCGCCGACCTCCGCCTCGACGTCGACACCCTCATCGCCGCCATGGTGCACGACGTGGTCGAGGACACCTCCTACGAGATGGAGGACATCCGCCAGCGCTTCGGCCAGGATGTCGCCCACATGGTCGACGGGGTGACGAAGATCTCGGGCATCCGCGCGGTGAACAAGGACGCCCGCAAGGCCGAGACCTACCGCAAGCTCGTCCTGGCCATCGCCCAGGATCCGCGCACCGTGCTGATCAAGCTGGCCGATCGCCTGCACAACATGCGCACCCTGAGCTACCTGCCGGCCGAGCGCCAGCAGGACATCGCCCAGGAGACCATGGACGTCTACGTGCCCCTGGCCAACCGCTTCGGCATCGCCAAGATCAAGTGGGAACTCGAGGACCTGGCCTTCAAGACGCTGCAGCCCGAGCGCTACTTCGAGATCGAGTCCGGCATCAGCCAGACGCGGGCCGAGCGCGAGCGGCTCATCGAGAAGATCGCCCGCCCGCTGAAGGAGGCCCTGGACGAGGCCGGCATCCGCTGCCGCGTGACCGGGCGGCCCAAGCACTTCTACTCCATCTACCGCAAGATGAAGGAGCAGGAGATCGGGCTCGACCGCGTCTACGACCTGCTCGCCGTGCGCGTCATCGTCGACACCAAGGCCGACTGCTACCACGCCCTGGGCATCCTGCACTCGCACTTCCCGCCCCTGGCCGACCGCATCAAGGACTACATCGCCACCCCCAAGCCGAACCTCTACCAGAGCATCCACTCGACGGTGCGGGTGCCCGGGGGCAAGTTCATCGAGGTGCAGATCCGCACCGAGGAGATGCACGAGCGGGCCGAGCTGGGCATCGCCGCGCACTGGCGCTACAAGGAGGGCGGCGGCGCGGACAAGGCCGACCTGGCCGAGATGGTCAAGTGGCTGCGCCAGATCATGGAGTGGGAGGAGGACGTCGACGACGCGCGGGAGTTCATGGAGACCCTCAAGGTCGACTTCTTCCGCGACGAGGTCTTCGTCTTCAGCCCCGGCGGCGACGTCTTCCAGCTGCCGCGCGGCGCCACGCCGCTCGACTTCGCCTTCACCATCCACTCCGAGGTGGGCTTCCGCTGCATCGGGGCCAAGGTGAACGGCCGCATCGTCACCCTGCGCTCGGAGCTGCACAACGGCGACACGGTGGAGATCCTCACCAGCAAGACGCCCAGCCCCAGCGCGAGCTGGCTCGAAGTGGTCAAGACCAGCCGCGCCAAGCACCACATCCGGCGCTTGATCAAGGCGACCCAGTTCCAGGAGAGCGTGCGCCTCGGGCGGGACATCCTCGACCGCGAGCTGAAGCGCGCCCACACGGGCCGCAAGGTCGACGAGCTCCTCGACGTGGCCCAGCAGATGGGCTACGACGAGCTCGACAAGCTCCTGGCCGCCGTGGGGCGGGGCGAGATCACCCACGGCAAGGTCGTGGCCCGGGTCACGCCCGAGCCCGAGTCGCCGGCCGAGAAGGTCTTCGCCAAGGGGCGCGAGCTCTACGACACGCTGCTGCGGCGCACCACCTCCGGTGTGCGGGTGGCCGGGGTCGACAACCTCATGGTGAGCTTCGCCCGCTGCTGCCAGCCCATCCCGGGCGACAGCATCGTCGGGGTGATCACGCGCGGGCGCGGGGTGTCGGTGCACCGGGCGGGCTGCACGAACCTGAGCGACCCGAACCTCGGCCCCGAGCGCCTGATCGACGTCGTCTGGGACAGCGCCCCGGACCAGACGTTCATGGTCAAGCTCATCATCACCGCCAACGACCGCAACAACCTGCTGATGGACATCTCCAACGTCATCAGCCTGACCAACACGAACATCAGCAGCGGCGAATTCTCTGCCGAGGACGACCTGGCCAAGGTCACCCTCGTGGTCGAGGTGAAGAACCTCAACAGCCTCGAGAAGATTCTCAAGGCGATCCGCAAGGTGCGCGGCGTGCAGAACATCGAGCGCTTCCAGCTCGGCGGCGGGCCCGTGGCCGGGGGGGACGACTGAGATGCGGTGCGTGGTGCAGCGGACCACCGGCCCGGCCCGCGTCACCGTCGCCGGCGACGTGACGGGGGAGATCACCGCGGGACTCGTGGTCCTGGCCGGGTTCGCCCCGGACGACACCGAGGCCGAGCTCGCCTGGATGGCCCGCAAGCTGCCCCGGCTGCGCATCTTCCGCGACGACGAGGGACGCATGAACCGGGCCCTGGCCGACGTGGGCGGCGGCATCCTCCTCGTCAGCCAGTTCACCCTCTACGGCGATTGCCGCAAGGGGCACCGCCCGAGCTTCGTCGGCTCGGCGCCGCCCGACGACGCCCGGCGCCTGTACGAGCGCTTCGCCGCCCTGCTCCGCGCCGAGTGGCCCGACGTGGGCGAGGGCGTCTTCGGCGCCATGATGGAGGTCCACCTCGTCAACGACGGACCCGTGACCCTGATCCTGGAGCGGGAGGCCGCGTCCGCCGATGACTGACCCGGCCCTGATCACCCCCTTCGTGCCCTGGCCGGACGGCCTGCGGCTGGTGCTCGCCTCGCGCTCGCCGCGGCGCTCGGAGCTGCTGCGCACCGCCGGCATCCCGTTCGTCTGCGATCCGGCGGGCGACGTGGAGGAGGCCCTCGCCGCGACCCTGGCCGCCCGCGGCGCCGCGCCCGACTTGTACGCCCGGGAGCTGGCGCGGGTCAAGGCCGCCGACGTGGCCGACCGGCGTCCGGGCGACCTGGTGCTGGGGGCCGACACGGTGGTCGTGCTCGACGGGGACGTGCTGGAGAAGCCGCGCGACACGGCCGAGGCCGAACGGCTCCTGGCGCGCCTGTCCGGCCGCCGGCACACGGTGATCACGGCCATCGCCCTGGTCGGCGGGGCGGCGGGCCGGCCGGGCCGGCTGGCCCACGAGAGCACCGGCGTGCGCTTCCACACCCTGGACCCGGCGGCCGTCGCCGGGTATGTTCGCTCCGGAGAACCGATGGACAAGGCCGGCGCCTACGGCATCCAGGGCCTCGGGGCCCTCATGGTCGCGGGCGTGGACGGCTGCTACTTCAACGTCATGGGGCTGCCCCTGGCCCGGCTGGGCGCCATGCTGCGCGGGGTCCTGGGGGGCGGCGACCCCGGCGAGGAGACGCCATGACCAGCCTCCCGTTCCCCTTCCCGGTCGTCGCCCGCGACGGCGACGAGGTCGTGCTCATCGATCAGACCCGGCTGCCGGACGAACTGGCGTGGCGCCGCTGCGGCGACATCCCCTCCCTGTGCCGGGCCATCGTCGAACTGGCCGTGCGGGGGGCGCCCGCCATCGGCGTGGCCGCCGCCCACGGGCTGGCCCTCGCCTGGACGCTCGTGCGGCGCGAGGTCGGCGACGACCCCGGGGCCATCCTGCCGGGATTCCGCGCCCATCGCGCGGCCCTGGCCGGCACCCGGCCCACGGCCGTGAATCTCTTCTGGGCCCTGGACCGCTGCGGCGCCCTGGCCGAGGGGTTGGCCGCGTCCGGCGCCGACGCCGGGGCCATCGAGGCCGCCCTGCTGGCCGAGGCCGGCGCCGTCCGCGACGAGGACGTCGACATGTGCCGGCGCCTGGGGCGCCACGGGGCCGAGCTGCTGCCCGACTTCGCCACCGTGCTCACCCACTGCAACGCCGGCGGCCTCGCCACCGGCGGCTACGGCACCGCCGTGGGGGTGGTGTACGCCGCCCGCGAGGCCGGCAAGTCGGTCCGGGTGTACGCCGACGAGACCCGCCCGCTGCTGCAGGGCGCCCGGCTGACGGCCTGGGAGCTGCAGAACCAGGGCGTCGAGGTGACGGTCCTCTGCGACTCCGCCGCGGCCACGATCCTGCGCGAGGGTCTCGTCGACGCCGTGATCACCGGCGCCGACCGCATCGCCGCCAACGGCGACGCCGCCAACAAGATCGGCACCTACCCGCTGGCCGTCCTGGCCGACCGCCACGACGTGCCCTTCTACATCGCGGCTCCGGCGAGCACCTTCGATCCGGACACCGCCGACGGCGCCGGCATCGCCATCGAGGAGCGCGACCCGGACGAGGTGCACCGCTGGCGCACCGAGCGCACGACGCCGCCGGGGGTGCTGGCGCGCAATCCGGCCTTCGACGTGACGCCGGCCGAGCTGATCACGGCCTTCATCACCGAGCACGGGGTGCTCCGGCCGCCCTTCGACCGCAGCCTCGCGCCGGTGCTCGACCGTCCCGGCAGGCGCGCCTAGCCGCCTGCAAACAGGGGTTTTCCCCGCCCGGGCGTCCTTGACAAAGCCGGGTCCGTTTGCTAGTTTTCCCGTCCTGCAATGGCTGCCGGGGTCCGGATTTACCCGATTTTCGCCGGATCGCGCCGAAGCGGATTTGTGGACGATTCGCTGCAAGCTGCTGCATCAAAAGAACTTGAAGAATCCGTCGGCGATCACTCCGGGATGGAGGCAGGGCGCGTGCGCCTTTTTGTCGTTCCGTCTCCGACAGGATGGCCCGGATCCAGGCGGCGGTGCGCACCGCCCCGGTGGACGGCCCGGAAGACGGGCTGACGAGGAGAAAGTCTCTTGAAGACCTACAGCATGAAACTGGACGAGATCGCCAAGGACTGGCTCGTGATCGACGCCGACGGCGTCGTGCTCGGGCGGCTCGCGACCCAGGTGGCGACCTTCCTGCGCGGCAAGCACAAGCCCACGTTCACGGCCCACCTCGACATGGGGGACAACGTGATCGTGCTGAACGCCGCCAAGGTCAAGCTGACCGGCCTGAAGCGCGAGAAGAAGGTCTATCTGCGCCACTCCGGCTACGTCGGCGGCCAAAAGGCCACCCCCATGAGCCGCCTCATGGAAAATCGGCCCGAGGACGTCATCATGTCCGCGGTGAAGGGCATGCTGCCGAAGACGCGTCTCGGCCGCGCCCAGCTCAAGAACCTGCGCGTGTACGCGGGCGCCGAGCACCCCCACGGTCCCCAGCAGCCCAAAGTGGTCGAGCTGTAGACTGTTTTCCCGGGAAGGGCCGGCGGTGCCGGTCCTCGCAACGATCTGCTAAGCTGGAGGATCTGTCTTGGAAGAAAGGTACTACGCCACGGGCCGACGCAAGACCGCCGTGGCCAGGGTCTGGCTGACCCAGGGGTCGGGCCAGATCAGGATCAACAACCGCGAGGTCCAGGAGTACTTCGGTGAGGCCGTGCGCGAGCAGGCCCTCATGCCCCTGATCAGCCTCGGCGTCGAAGGCGAATTCGACGTCTGGTGCACGGTCAAGGGCGGCGGCACCTCCGGTCAGGCGGGCGCCCTGCGCCACGGCCTGGCCCGGGCCCTGGTCGTCGCCAACGAGGACTACCGCAAGCCCCTGCGCAAGCGGGGCTACCTGACCCGTGACTCCCGCATGGTCGAGCGCAAGAAGTACGGCCAGCCGGGCGCGCGCAAGCGGTTCCAGTTCTCCAAGCGCTAGTCGCCGGCGACGGCCCCCCGGGGTCGTCCCGCGCCCTGGCGCCGCGAGTGGCCGGGCCTCGTCCCGGCGAGACGAAGTCGGATCGGCCCCTGCCCGCATCGGGTCGGGGCCGGCTCCGCGAAATACACACCCGGTCGGAGGAGGGGGAATTGGTGGCACCTGCCGAATTCCGCTTCCGGTGTTTTTCCGCCTCCGTCGAAGACCGGGGAGGACCAACCTGAATGTGATGGGAGACCAGACATGGCCAACGTCGGACTGAAGGACCTGCTCGAGGCAGGCGTCCACTTCGGGCACCAGACCCGCAAGTGGAACCCCAAGATGAAACCCTACATCTTCATCGCCCGGGGCGGCATCTACATCATCGACCTGCAGCGCACCCTGAAGGCCCTCAACGAGGCCTGCGAGTTCCTGAAGAAGGTCTCGAGCAAGGGGGGCACGGTGCTCTTCGTCGGCACCAAGAAGCAGGCCAAGGTCGCCATCCGCGAGATGGCCGAGAAGGTCGGCATGCCCTACGTGACCGAGCGCTGGCTCGGCGGCATGCTCACCAACCACCAGACGATCTACAAGAGCGTGCAGAAGCTCGAGGAGATCGAGGCCATGATGAAGGACGGCCGGATCGAGAACTTCTCCAAGAAGGAGCAGCTCGACCTGAGCCGGAAGTTCGAGAAGCTGAACACCAACCTCGGCGGCATCCGGAACATGAAGGGCGTGCCCGACGCCGTCTTCGTGGTCGACACGGCCGAGGAGGAGACCGCCGTCCGCGAGGCCGCCAACCTGGGCATCCCCGTCATCGGCATCGTCGACACGAACTGCGACCCCACGCTGGTGCGCTACCCGATCCCGGGCAACGACGACGCGATCCGGGCCATCACGCTCTTCACGCGCACCGTGGCCGGCGCCATCGAGGAAGGCCGCCGCATGAAGGGGGAGGGCAAGGAGATCGGCGCCGCGAGCGTCGACATGGCCGCGCCTCGCGCCGGCGCCGCCGCCGCCAGCGCCACCCTCGACGGCGAGGACAGCAAGGTCGAGACCAAGGACGCCGCGGCCGCGTCGCCGTCCGAGCAGGCCTGAGACGGCCCGCGTTGAATTCCGGGGCCCGGCCCGCACCGGGTCGGGCCCCGTCGCCCGCATCACGCCCCCGCTGCGGCGGGACCATCAACTGACCGCCGGCCCCCGGGGGCCGGGAAGGGACTGAGAGTCATGGAAATCACCGCGAAAATGGTCAAGGAGCTGCGTGAGACCAGCGGCGCCGGCATGATGGACTGCAAGAAGGCGCTCTCCGAGTGCGGCGGCGACATGGACAAGGCCATGGACTACCTCCGCACCAAGGGCATCGCCTCGGCTGCGAAGAAGGAGGGCCGGGCCACCAGCCAGGGCCTGGTCGGCAGCTACATCCACATGGGCGGCAAGGTCGGCGTGCTCGTCGAGGTCGCCTGCGAGACCGACTTCGTGGCCCGCACCGACGACTTCCAGGAGTTCGTCAAGAACGTGGCCATGCACATCGCCGCCGCCAGCCCCATCGCGGTCACCCGCGACGAGGTCGATTCCTCCCTCATCGAGAAGGAGCGGGAGATCTACCGCGACCAGATGAAGGAGCAGAACAAGCCCGCCGAGATCATCGACAAGATTGTTGAAGGCAAGGTGGACAAGTATTACAGTGAGATCTGCCTCATGGAGCAGAAGTACGTGAAGGACCCGGACCTGACGGTGGAGGACTACCTCAAGTCCATCATCGGTTCCCTCGGCGAAAACATGCAGATCAAGCGGTTCGCCCGCTACCAGATCGGCGGTTGACGCACAGGACCACGGCCCGGGCGCTTTCGCCCGGGCTTTTTTTTGCCCGGCGGTCGCAGTGCGGCCGGTGACCGGCGAGCACGGAAAGGGAATCCGCCAGTGAAGTTCACGCGCATCCTCCTGAAGCTCAGCGGCGAAGCGCTGATGTCCGACGGCGAGCAGTACTGCCACGAGAAGCTCAGCGGCCTGGCCCAGGCCATCGCCCGGGTCACCCAGATGGGCGTCCAGGTGGGGGTCGTGGTCGGGGCCGGGAACATCTTCCGGGCGCGGTCCGCCAACCTGCAGATCGTCGACCGCGTCACGGCCGACAACGTGGGCATGCTCGCCACGATCATGAACGCGGCCATCCTGCGCGACTACCTGCGCGGCGAGGGTCTGCGTTCGCGGGTGCTCAGCCCGCGCGAGCAGCGCCCCCTGACCAAGAGCTTCGCCCGCGACGAGGCCCTCGAGCTCATGAACCGGGGGCACGTGCTCATCTTCGCCGGCGGCACCGGCAACCCGTACTTCACCACCGATTCGGCGGCTGCCCTGCGGGCGCTCGAGATCAGCGCCGACGCGCTGCTCAAGGGCACCCAGGTCGACGGCGTCTACGACAAGGATCCCCACGCCCATGCCGACGCCGTCCGCTACGACGAACTCGACTACAGTCGGGTCATCGACGAGCGCCTCGGGGTCATGGACCTGACCGCGGTGACCCTCTGCGCGGAGCAGGGGTTGCCCATGTTCGTGTTCGACATTTCCGATCCCGAGAGCCTGGTGCGCGTCATCGCGGGTGAGCAGCCCGGAACCTGGATCAAGAAGGAGTCGTAGAATGAGCGCCGAAGTGATGGAAACCACCGAGATGTCCATGGCCGAGACCGTCGACACGGTCAAGCACCGCCTGGGCAAGATCCGCACCGGCAAGGCCACGCCGGCGATCCTGGACGGCGTGAAGGTCGAATACTACGGAGCCCCGACGCCCCTGAATCAGCTCGCCACCGTGACGGTGCCCGAGCCGCGCCTGCTGACGGTCAAGCCCTTCGACCGCTCGGCCATCGGCCTGATCGAGAAGGCGATCCAGGGGGCGAACCTGGGCTTGAATCCGTCCAGCGACGGCATGATGATCCGCATCCAGGTGCCCGAGCTGACCGAGGAGCGCCGCCGCGACCTGGGCAAGCAGGCCCGCGAGTTCGGCGAGGAGGGCAAGATCGCCGTCCGCAAGGTGCGCCAGGAGGCGAACGACGCCCTGAAGAAGGAACAGAAGGACGGCGACATCACCGAGGACGACCTGCACCGCGAGAAGGAAGAGGTGCAGAAGCTGACCGACAGGTACTGCGCCGAGGTCGACACGATCGTGGAGGCCAAGCACCGCGAGATCATGGAGCTCTAGGCTCCGGGGCCCGAGGACGGAAGCGACCCGATGGCGACCCACGACCTGGACATCCTGACCGGACTCGGCGACGACGCCCTGCTGGCGGCGGTGCGCGACGCGGGCAATGTGCCCCGGCACGTGGCCGTGATCATGGACGGCAACGGGCGCTGGGCCCGCAAGCGCTTCCTGCCCCGGGTCGCCGGCCACCGCGCGGGGCGTCACGCGGTCAAGCGCTGCGTCGACATGTGCGGTCGCCTCGGGGTCGAGGTCCTCACCCTGTACACCTTCAGCCAGGAGAACTTCAACCGGCCCGAGGCCGAGGTGAAGGCGCTCTGGCATTTCCTGCAGGAGACCCTCGGCGCCGAGCGCGACGAACTGGCCCGCCAGAACGTCCGCCTGCGCGCCAGCGGCGACCTCGAGCAGCTGCCGGCGCGGGCGCGGGCCGCCCTGCAGGAAGCCGTCGACGCCCTGGCCGTCAACACCGGGCTGGTCCTGAACCTGGCCCTGGCCTACGGCGGCCGGCAGGAGATCGTGCGGGCCGCCCGGGAGGCCGCGCGCCGCGTGGCCGCCGGCGAACTGCGCCCCGAGGACATCGACGAGGACGTCATCGCCGCCGGGCTGCACACGGCGGGCCTGCCCGATCCGGACCTCGTCATCCGCACCAGCGGCGAGGCCCGGCTCAGCAACTTCCTGCCGTGGCAGTCGGCCTACTCGGAGCTGCTGATCACGCCGGTCCTCTGGCCCGACTTCGGCGGCCGCGACCTGCTGCTGGCCGTGGCCGACTACCAGAACCGCGAGCGCCGGTTCGGGGCCCTGCCCGAGGCCGCCCCGACCGCCCCGTCGGCCGATGGCGGCTCGCTCCTGGATCCGGCCCGCTGGAAGCGCCTGCTGAAGGTCAACCCGTGACCGACGGCAGCCGGCAGGCCGAATCCGCCACCGGACCCGCTCCCTCCACCGGACACCGCTTCCTGCGCGCGGGGATCCTGCCCCGCGTGGCCGTGACCCTGGTGGGCGTGCCCTGCCTGTACCTGATCACCCGCCGCGGCGGGCTGTTCTTCCTCCTGCTGGCCGACCTGATCATCCTGCTCGGGCTGCGCGAGTTCTACATCCTCATGAAGGCCAAGGGCTACCGCCCGTTCGAGGTGCTGGGCTACTTCTGCGCCATGGCCCTCAGCTGGTACGCCTGGCAGCGGGGAGTCGTGATCCCGCTCATCCTGACCGGCAGCCTGCTGCTGATCATGGGCCGCGAGATCTTCCGCCGCGACATGAGCCAGAGCCTGGCCCACATGGCGATCACGGTGTTCGGGATCATGTACGTGGGCTGGCTCGGCAGCCATCTCGTGATGCTGCGCGAACTGCCCGCCTCGGTCGGCATGGACGACGCCATGGGGGCCCGCCTGGTGTTCTTCGCCGCCCTGGTGACCTGGGCCACCGACACCGGTGCCTATCTCTGCGGCGTGGCCCTCGGCCGGCACAAGCTGATCCCGCGCATCAGCCCCAACAAGACCGTCGAGGGAGCCGTGGGCGGGCTGGTGGCGGCCGGCCTCGTGGGCTGGCTCTGCGCGCGGGGCGTGACCCCGTTCCTGACGCCGGTGGCGGCGACCACCGTCGGCGTCTTCGCCGGCCTCATGGCCCAGGTGGGCGACCTCGTCGAGTCGCTCATCAAGCGCGACGCCGGCATCAAGGATTCGGCCGAGCTCATCCCCGGCCACGGGGGCGTGCTCGACCGCTTCGATTCGCTGCTCTTCACCGTGCCGGTGCTGTACTACTACTTCCGGTTCTTCATCGTCTGAGGGAAGGAGGGAGCCCACCGTGACCCACCCGCAGCCCGCCGGCAGCCTGTATCCGTGCGGACGCCCCCTGCAGACGTGGCCGACGCCCCTGCGCCTGGTCGTGGCGGGCGCCACCGGCTCCATCGGCGAACAGACCCTCGACCTCGTGGCGCGTCATCCGGAGCGCCTGCAGGTGGCCGGCCTGGCCTGCCGCGGACGCGTGGCGGAGCTTTCCCGGGCGGTGGTCGCCCTGCGCACCCTGCAGCCCGACGCGCCGGCGCCCCTGGTGGCCGTGACCGATCCGGACGCGCACGCCCGGGCGGCGGCCGACCCGGTGCTGGCGCCGCTGCTGCTGCCGGCCGGGCCCGACGCGGTGGCCGGCCTCGTGGCCGCGGCCGAGGACGCCCACTGCCTCGTGAACGGCCTGGTGGGCGCGGCGGGCCTGGGGCCCACCCTGGCGGCCGCCCGCCGCGGACTGCGCATCGCCCTGGCCAACAAGGAATCCCTCGTGGTGGGGGGCGAGCTGGTGGCCCGGGCCGTGCGGGAGGGGGGTGCCGAGGTCCTGCCCGTCGACTCGGAACATTCGGCCATCGCCCAGTGTTTGAGCGGGCGCCGCGAGGACGAGATCGCGCGCCTGATCCTGACCGCCTCGGGCGGCCCCTTCCGCGAGACCCCCGCCGCGGAACTGGCGCAGGTGGGCCTGGAGCGGGTCCTGGACCACCCCACCTGGAACATGGGGCCCAAGATCACGGTCGATTCGGCCACCCTGATGAACAAGGGTCTGGAGGTCATCGAAGCCCATCACCTCTTCGGCCTGGACTACGACCGCATCGACGTGGTGGTGCATCCGGGCTCCATCGTGCACAGCCTGGTCGAGTTCGTGGACGGGGCCCTGCTGGCCCAGCTCGGGACGCCCGACATGCGGGTCCCCCTGCAGTACGCCGTCAGCGGCGAAAAGCATTGGCCGTTGGCCACGGGAAAGCTAGATTTGGTGCAGACCGGAACGCTCCGGTTTGAGGCGCCGGACCGGGAACGGTTCCCCTGCCTGCGCCTGGCCGAGGCGGCCGGGCGGGCCGGGGGCGCGGCGCCCATCGTGCTCAATGCGGCCAACGAGATCGCGGTGGCCGCGCTGCTGGCCGGACGGATCCGGTACGCGGACATCCCGCACGTCATCGAGAATTGCCTGACGGCCCTGCCCGACGCCGCGGTCCCGGACCTGGCGGCCGCGCTGGCCATCGACGGAAAGGCCCGCAGGGAGGCGGACGGTCAGGTCGACCGCATCGCCGCCGCGGGATAGGGTGCCAACTTGCCGAGCAATCTGCTGATCACCATCTTCGCCTTCGTGCTCACCCTGGGCCTCGTGGTCATCGTCCACGAACTGGGGCACTTCCTCTTCTGCAAGCTCTTCGGCGTCTACGTCAAGACCTTCTCCATCGGCATCGGGCCGAAGCTCGTGCGCCAGCGCTGGGGCGAGACCGAGTACGTGCTCTCGGCGATCCCCTTCGGCGGCTACGTCAAGATGGCCGGCGAGGGGCTCATGGAGGAGATCCAGGACACCGGCACCTGGGAGGAGCGCAAGTACCCCATGGGCACCGAGCAGGGCAACGCCGAGGCCGCGGGCATGGACGACCACATCCCGCCCGAGCGCCACTTCCACACCCGCCCCGCCTGGCAGCGCTTCCTGGTCTTCGTGGCCGGGCCCCTGTTCAACCTGGTGCTGGCCTTCGTCATCTACACGCTGCTGATCCTGGGCAACGGCCTGCAGACGATCCCCTTCACGCGCCTGGGCGAGGTCACGGCGGGTTCGCCGGCGGCCGAGGCGGGGCTGCAGGTCGGCGATCGCCTGCTGATGGTGGACGGCCAGCCGGTGGAGATCTGGTCCGAGGTGATCAACGGCCTGGTGCCCGAGGCGAACGTGGCCGCCGGGCAGACGCCGCCGGTGCGGGTCGTGTACGAGCGCGACGGCATGCAGGGCGAGACCACGGTGGCGCCCCGCTTCGACCCCGAGCGAAACGTCTGGGACCTCGGCCTCAGCCCCTGGAACACGACCGTCGGCCTGGTGCAGAAGGGCGGCCCGGCGGCCGACCTGGGCCTGCGCCAGGGCGATGTCATCCTGCGCGTGGCCGGGCAGGCGGTGACCTCGTTCGGGGCCATCGCCGACCGGATCAACGACCGTCCCGACGAGGAGGTCCTCGTCGAGTGGGAACGCGGCGGCCAGCCCATGAGCGGCACCGTCGTGCCCGAGCTGACGGAGATCGCGCCCGGCGAGTTCAAGGGGCGCATCTTCCTCGAGCCCTTCTTCGGCTACCAGAAGGTCGGGCTGGGCGAGGCCATGTCCCTGGGCTACGAGCGCACCATGGGCACCATCCGCATCACCGCGGGCGTGCTGCAGAACTTCGTCAGGCGCGAGCTGGGCCTCGACGCGGTGGGCGGGCCGCTGCGCATCGGCCAGGCCGCCGGCGAGATGCTGCGCTGGAGCTTCTCGCACCTGATGTACTTCGTCGCCTTCTTCAGCATCAACCTGTTCCTGCTCAACCTGATGCCCATCCCGGTGCTGGACGGGGGGCACGTCCTGTTCCTCTTCATCGAGGTGCTGCGGGGCGGCCGGCCGGTGCCGGAACGGCTGCAGGCGATCGCGACCCAGGTCGGCCTGATCATCCTGCTGCTGTTCATGACCTTCGTGGTCGTGCTGGACGTGTGGAAGGTGACCGGCCACTAGGTCGCGGCGGGCGTCATTCCCCGCCGGCGGCGGTGGCGGCGCTGTCGGGGTGGGCCGGGCGGCCCGGATCGGGCAGGGGCCGGTCGAGCCGGTCGGCGGTCGGGTCGCGGCGCAGGGAGTCGTGCTCGGCCGCCATGACGCGCACGAGCAGGGCGTGCAGGCCCTCCGCCCGGAACGGGTCGGTGGGCAGGCCGTCCAGCAGATCGACCTTCACGCTGTCGCCCCAGGCGGCGGCCAGGGAATCGAGGAGGGCCGTTCCGCGCGGGCGGTCGACGAGGGCCAGCGAACGGGCCCGTTCGAGGGTGACGACCCGTTCCACGTAGAGGCGCTCGCCGGGCGTCAGCTCGGCCAGATCCAGATCGACCGAGCGCTCCTCGCAGCCGAGGGCGGCGAGGAGCAGCAGCGACGCGGGGAAGAGGTGGCGGCGGAATTCCATACCCCCTCTAATAGCATCGCCGGCCCGAAAGTGCCAAGGATTTCGGCCCGCCGGCGCCGGACCGGCAACCGGGCGGAGAGCGACCACGTGCAGAAGCAGCGACGGGCAGCGGAATCGACCCAGGACGGCGCGGCGCCCCGGCGCCGACGCGGTCCCGCGGCCGGTTCTGGTCGCGTGCCGACGGCCGGACCCGCCCTCGCCGTCGTGGTGGCCTGCGCCTGCGCGATCGCCCTGGCCGTGCTCCCGGCGCGGTCCGCCCGCGCCGACGAGGAGCTCGACTACGGCCTCGAGACCCACCGTCTCGGGGGCATCGTGATCAACGGCAACGAGACCTTCTCCACCGGCGAGCTGAAGAACCTGCTGCGCATCCAGGAGGCGAGCTGGACGCGGCCGCTGCACATCCCGCGCTACCAGCCCCATCTCGTCGACACCCAGGTGCGCCTGCTGGAGACCTTCTACCGCAACCGCGGCTTCCACCAGGTGAGCGCCCGCCTCGATTCCATTTCGCCGGTGCCGGACGAGGGCGACTACCTGCACATCACCATCGTCGAGGGGCCGCGCACGTTCATCCGCAGCGTGCGTTTCGAGGGCAACGAGCCCGTGCCCGAGGCCAAGCTGCGCGGCGTCATGCGGCGGCTCGAGGGCTCGCCCGCCCCGGCCGACCGCAACGCCTACGGCGGCGACATCTATGCCCTGCTCTCCCTCTACCGCGACGAGACCTTCCTCGGGGCGACCATCGTGCCCGAGGTGACCATCGAGCCGTACGAGGACGAGTCGGCCTTCGCCGCCGACGTGCTGTACCACATCACGCCGGGCCTGTCGCGCTCGGTGGGGGACGTCGTGCTGACGGGCAACGCCTTCACCCACGACAACGTGATCACCCGCGACCTGCAGTTCGCCCCGGGCGATCCGCTGCATTGGAACCACGTCGAGGAGTCGCGCCGCCTGCTGCTGAATTCGACCCTGTTCCGCGACGTGGTCATCGTGCCGGTGCGCAGCGACTCGGTCACGGGCGTCACCGATCTCGAGGTGCAGGTCATCGAGCGCAAGCCGGCCTTCTACGAGCTGGGCGTGGGGGTGGGAAGCCTGGAGCGCGTGCGCGTGCTCGCCGCCTGGGGCCACCACAACCTGTGGGGCACGGCCCGACGTTTCGAGGTGCGCGGCCGCGGCTCCTGGAACCTCGAGGACGTCATCGACTACTCGCCCAGCTTCGACCAGGGCCAGATCAACTACCGCGCCGACGTGCGCTATGTGAACCCGCGCCTGCGCGACAGCCGCTACAGCTTCGACGTCGAGCTCTACATGAAGCGGGAGACGCGCGGCGAGTCGGGCCTGAACATGTTCGCCTACGGTACGAACATCGGCACCTCGTGGCAGGCCAGCCGGCGCGTCCGCAACCGGGTCTACTTCGGCTACAAGGTGACCGACCCCGAGGTGCACCCGCTGGCGCCCCAGGACCTGAAGGACCGCTTCGCCGAGATCGATCCCGGCTCGGACCATGTGCGCTCGCTGAACTGGGCGCTCTTCATCGATCATCGGGACGACATCTTCCGGCCCACGACCGGCATGTACACCGTGGGCACCCTGCAGATGGCGGGCGGGCCCCTGGCCGGCGACTACAGCTTCTTCAAGTGGACCGCCTCGTGGCACAACTACGAGCGGGTGGCCTTCGGCGGCGTGCTCGCCATGCGGCTGAAGGTCGGCGGCACGCGTCCCTACGGCAGCTCGCTGGACCGGGGGCCGGACGGCGTGCCCTACGACGACCGCTTCTTCGCGGGCGGCTCGAGCACCGTCCGCGGCTACGACCAGAACTCCCTCGGGCCGCAGGTCAGCGACCAGGACGAGCTCGACGACCTGAACTTCTCGTCGGACGTGCTGCTGCCCGACAATCCGGCCCGCGGCGGCAACTACCTGCTGCTGACCAACCTCGAGTGGCGGTTCCCGCTGCCGGTGCTGCGGAAGTGGAAGCTGGCCAGCGTGTTCTTCTTCGAGGGCGGCAACGTCTGGGAGCAGATCGCCGACGTGCGCATGCGGGGCTTCCGCCTGACGAGCGAGCCGGGCGACCCCACCGATCCGGCCTCGACCAAGGTGTGGGACTACCGCTGGAGCTACGGCACGGGCGTGCGCCTGGACACGCCGGTCGGCCCGGTGCGGGTCGACCTCGGCATCCCGCTCAAGCGGGTGAACTACGTGAGCGACACGCGCAACTACCAGGACCCGAAGATGGTCTGGCACTTCTCCCTGGGGTATCCGTTTTGAGACGCTGGGTGCGACCTTCCCGACTGCCGCTGCTGATCGCCTGGCTGGTGATCATCGGGGTCGTCGTGTATGTCGGCTCGCACCCGCGCCTGGTGGCGCCCTACGCGTCGGGTCTCGTCAGCCGGCACCTGCTGCGGATCGACGACGGCGGCCTGCGCGTGCGCGACTTCCGCGTGCGCGCCTTCGAGGGCATGGACCTGTACGGGGTGTCGCTCACGCTGCCCGGCGGCTCCGGAGGCATGACCCTGGTCTCGGTGGACACGGTCGAGGTCGATTTCGGCCTGGCGCAGGTGCTCGGGGCCGTGCCCCACGTGCGGCGCGTGACGGTGCGCCGGCCCGAGGTCTACTCCATGGCCGGCGTGGACACGGTCACCGCCGCGGGCGAGCCCGTCACCGAGATCGAACTCGGCCTGCCGCGGCTGCTGATCGACCACCTCGTGGTGCGCGACGCCTTCCTCGAGTTCAGCGGACCGGACGGCCGCCTGCAGGAGCGCATCCCGCGGCTGGACTGGGCCGGCTCGCTGCAGACGGGCAAGCAGGTGCGGGCGGTCATGCGCGGGGTCGACGTGGACTGGGAGACCCACGGCAGCCGCCTGATGGACATGCGGGGCGAGGTCTTCATCGACCCGAAGGGCATCACCGCCCGTTCGGTCACCGGCCTGTTCAACGACCACTTCGTGCGCGTGGGCGGCTACCGCAACTGGGACAAGGCCATGCGGCTGCAGGTCGAGGGCGTCGACGTGAGCGTGGCCGAGGTGGAGAACCTCATCGACCAGACCATCGGGTTCAAGGCGCGGGGCGACATCGTGGGCACCTTCACCGCCGACGCCGACACGCTGCTCTACGAGGGCGTCTTCACCGGCGAGCTCGAGGGCTACACCATGGAGAAGCTGGCCGGGCGTGCCCTCATCAAGGGGTCGCTGGTCGAGTTGGACGGCCTTTCCGGCGAGATCAACGGGGCCTCGTTCACCGGCCGGGGAACCTTCGACGTCGCGGACTCCGACAACGTGAAGTTCATCCTCGACGGCGACGTGGCCAACGTGGACATGTCGCGGGGCCTCGTCCCGGGCGAGGAAGACCTGCCGGTGACCGACGGCCACGGCAGCCTCCGCATCGAGCACACCGACCGGCCCCTGTGGACGCGGGTCTCGGGCGTGATGTACGACGGCGTCATCGAGATCGTGCCCTTCGACACCTGCTACGTGGACGTGGAGGCCTACGCCGACACGGTCGTCTTCAAGCGGGTCGAGGTCTTCCACAACGACCTGCACGGGCTCCTCGAGGGGCTCAGCGACCGCGCCAAGGTCTTCCACGGCGACCTGAGCCTCAACTCCGAGAACCTCGCCACGCTGCCGGCCGAGTGGGCGTGGCCGCCCCTCGCGGGCCGCGCCAACGGGCAGGGGCGGCTGCTCGGGCCCCTCGACGACCTGGTCTTCACCGGCGACCTGAGCCTGTACGGGTTCGGCCTCGAGCCCCTCTCCGCCGACGAGGCGGATGTGCACCTGCGGGTGGGGGACGCCCTGGGCGATCCGGACTTCACGGTGGACATGCGGGGCCGCGGCCTGGCCGTGGGGGGCGTCGACCTGGGGGACTACGCGGTCCGGGGCGCGGCCTCGGCCCATGCCGCCCGCGTCGACACCTTCCGCGCCGCCCTCGGCGACACGGCGGTCCTGCTGCGCTTCACGGCCGACTTCTCCGATTCGGTGAACAACCTCGCCGTGGCCGAACTGGAGATCGACCTGGAGGGGACGCGCTGGTCCCTGGCGGATCCGGTCGACCTGGCGGTCGGCGACGGGATCTTCACCATGGGCCGGCTGCGCCTCGGCTCGGAGCAGGGGGAGGTCAGCGGCTCGGGCGTGTACCGACGGGGCGTCGAGGTCTCGGGCGGGCTGGTGTGCGAGGGCTTCGATCTCGGCCTGCTGAATCCCTTCGTCGAGACCCGCGATCCGCTCACGGGCACCCTCACCGCCGCCCTCACCGCCGGCGGCGATCCGGACGAGCCGTCGATCCGCCTCGACGGGACCCTCGTCGATGCGCCCTTCGTCATGGCGCGGGTCGATTCCCTGGCCCTCACCGCGGCCTACCAGGGCGGCACCGTCGAGATCACGGATCTCGATCTGCAGAGCGAGTTCGGCCGCGTGCGCGGGCGCGGGATCGTCGCGCACGAGGGGGCGGGACCGGCCGACTTCTGGCCGGGGGCCGACCTCGACCTCGAGCTCACGTTCACCGAGGCGGACTGGGCCTTCCTGGAGCAGTTCCGGCTGCCCGCCCTCGATCGTCTCGAAGGTCGCTTCGACGGCCAGGTGCGCGTGGTCGGCTCGACCTCCGAACCGGTCATCCGGGGCAACCTGTTCAGCTCGCCCTTCAACATCCACTGGCTGCACCTCGACGAGGTGCAGGGCGAGATCTTCGTCGACAGCCGCGAGATGGTCCTCGCCGACGTGCGCGGCCACAAGGAGGACCTCGCCCTGACCGGGCGCATCGAGGTGCCCCTGGTCTTCGATCTGCTCAGCGAACCGGTGGCGCCCCTGGACGGCCCGTTCTACATGCAGTTCAGCATCCCGCGCGACACGAAGCTCGATGCCCTGGCCCGGGCCACCAACGCCTTCGTCACCGCCAGCGGACGCGGCGGCGGCGACGTGGTCATCGCCGGCCCCCTCGAACACCCCTTCTACCAGGGCGAGATCGAACTCAGCGACGTGGGCTTCGTGCTGCGCGACCTCGCCGAGGTGTACCGGGAGGCGTCGTGCCGCGGCGTCCTCAGCGGGGACCGGCTCACCCTGACCGACATCCGCGGGCGCGAGGGGCTGCGGGGCGGGTTCACGGGCGAGGGCACCGTCACCTTCAGCGGGCTGGCCGTCGAGACCTTCGACCTGCGCCTGGTCCTCGACCGCTTCCTGTTGGCCTCGATCCCGGACCTGCGTGTGGTCGCCAGCAGCCGCAACGCGCGCATGGTGGGCGTCACGGTGGGGCCGGACAGCGTGCTGGTGCCCAAGTTCCTGGGCGACTACACGGTGCACAAGGCGCGCTACACCGGCGACTTCGCCGAGAACCAGGGCGGCGTCGATCCCCTGCTCGGCACCGTGGCGCCCGACTGGCTGGCCGACCTGAACCTCCACGGCGACCCGCGCGTGGCCCACATCGTCAACCGCGAGATGGACCTTGTGCTCGGCGGCGACATGACCCTCGTGCGGACCGAGGCCGGACTCTACATGCGTGGTTCGCTCGACGTGAACAAGGGCGACCTGATCGTCTTCAACAACAAGTTCCAGGTGCAGCGCGGCCGGCTCGACTTCAGCCAGGAACTGGGCTTCGATCCGCGTCTGGACATCGACGCCCAGACCAAGTACCGGCTGCGCTTCGCCGGCTCGAGCAACTCGGTGATCGAACACATCGGCGTGCACGTCGCGGGCCGGATGTCGAATCCGGAGGTGCAGTTCTCCAGCGAACGGGGCTACTCGACCGAGGCGATCCAGCGCATGCTGCTCGGCCTCGAACCCCACGCCACGCCCGAGGGCGACTCGCGGCGCCTGGCCAACAGCTCCATCTCGGCCGGCTTCAACCTGCTCGAGCGCGAGATCGCCCGCGAGGTCGACATCGTCGACACCATCGAGATCGATCAGATCCAGCGCCAGCGCGACACCGGCGATGCGGGCCTCGATCCCCTCATCGGCGTCGGCAAGTACATCGGCTCGGATCTCTACCTGAAGTACGCCCAGGGCATCCGGGGCATGGACGACCTGGACATCATCGTCGAGTATCAGATCAACCAGCACCTGCTGCTGCAGTCGGAGGTGCGACGACGGCTCGACGAGAACCAGGGCGAGTCGACGTACAACCTGGACCTGAAGTATCGCTTCGAGTATTGAGGGGCGTCGGGGGACGTCCGGACAAGGGGGACCACATGAGGAATTCGGCACGATGCCGGCTGCTGCCGGTCGTTTTCATGGTCCTGGCGGCGTCGTCGCCGGCGATCGCCGTGGATGCCACGGAGCCTGTCTGGTCGATAGGTCCGGATTGGCACGCCTCCTTCGAGTCCGTGGACGGGTCGGCATCCGCGTACATACAGGTGCTGTCGTCAGAGACCGTGGCCGGAGGAGTCGCCCGCGTGATCCGGACGACCGAGTGGCTCGATGCTCCCCACGTCCGGGACCGGACCTTCATCGAGGGCCCCGGGGGCGGCGTGTGGCTGCACAAGGTCGTCGACCACACGACGGGTGAGACCACGGTGTACGACCCACCCCTGTACTGCCTGCCTCCCCGGAGTCTGCCCGGGACGGCCTGGGACGTGCAAACGACGAAGCACGTGACCTGCGCCGGTGTCACCCGGTCGCAGACGGAAAACCACGCCGTGCTCTGCGATACGATGACGGTGGTGTCGCCGGTGGGGACTTTCGCTTCATTCTGGCTGATGGATACATCGGAGAATGGCGATCCACTCGCGGACGTCTTTCTGGCGCCGGGCGAGGGTTTCGTCGCTTTCGATTCGGCGGAGACATCGCGGCAGTACGTTCTGAACGGGTCAACGCGTCACGGTTGGCCCCCCGGATTCCCGGCCGGCCAGGTCGTCCCGCTGCGCTTCGCCTGGCCCGACGGCGCCGAGTGGGTCGTGCAGACCGTCACGTCCGTCGAGCAGGAAATCGGGAGCGCCATCGACACGCTGTCCACCCCGACCGACTACGACATGGCTGTCGCGCATCTGCCCGGCGGTGTCGCCGTCAGCCAGTCCGGTGTGCGGGGGCCGGAGGGGCCCTCTGTCGCGGCGGCGGCGGATTCGGCGACCCGGGCCGTCGAGGACGCGATCGCTTCGATGCGGATCGACCTGAACATCGGCTACGATGGCCGCTTTCGGGGCCTGATGCAACCCGCGGACGTGGCAGCGCGCCTGGAGAAGATCATGGGGCTGGCCGACGATCCGCTGATTCCTCCGCGGATGCAGACCCTGGTCAGGTCGCTCTACCAGGGCGTCGGGCCCGCCGAGATCGAGGATCGGCTCCGGACCGAGTGGAGCTACCTGGTCTCGGCCTGGGCGGGCCGGAATCTCGCCGTGGGGGAGTCGGTGATCGTGCCGACCGAAATCACGCACTTCCTGACCGGCGAGTTGCACCCGGCCACGTTGATCCTCTCCCTGGCGCGCCTGGTGCCCTGTGACGAGGCGGGCAACGCGCCGGATTGCGCCGAGTTGCACCTCGTCACCTGGCAGGTGCAGGGCGGCCACGCCACCGATTCGGTGCAAGGGGGCGTCGTGCTGGTTTCGGAACCGGACGGACTCGTGCCGCACCGGATGACCCTGTACGAGAGGTACCGGTCAGAGCAGAGCCGAGCGGCGGAAATGACCGGGTTGAACCGGCAAACATGGTATCGATTCGGCACCGGCTCCCGCGGAGGGCGTTAGCGCGGGCTACGGGGATTGGGCCGGCGCGACGGTTACGTCGAGATGGCCCCGCGGCGACTCTTCCTCGAGTTCGTCCCGCGCGACCGCGGAGACGTGCCACACCCCGTCGCCGAGGTCCAGCTGGAACTCGGTCGGTCGCCCGCTCGGGATGAATGCGGACCACACCGAGGCCTGCGCCAGGCCCCCCTCGGGGGTGGCCGTGAACCGGATGGTGACCCTGTCGCCGTCGGGATCGTCGACCAGGACCGTGCACGCCACGCCGAGGGCGGTGCGTTCGCCGGTCGAAGAAAGAATCGGCGTTCCCGGCGCCGCGTTCTCGAGAGGGAGTTTGGCGCAACCGGTCCCCAGGAGCAGTAGGGCCAGGCAGGCGGTGGCGGACCCGTTGATTCGCGTGCTGCTCATCGCAACTCCACTCCCAGGAAGTACTCCGGCGAGGAACCGGTCATGCGGCTGTCGAAATCGAGGTCGGTGACCTCGAAAACGATCTCGTCGTTGAGGACATGGATCAGCCCGGCGCCCCCCGCGATGCGCACCGGCCCGGTCGACACCGACACCTTGACACCGGCCTCGACGGCGAGCTTGAAGGCGCTGCCGTGGAAGTCCTCGTTGTCGATGTCGATATTCAGGCGGTGCCAATGGAACCGTCCCCCGGCGTAGGGAGCGACGAGGAGGACATTGCCCACGCGAAGATTGAGGTCCATCCCGATGGGGACGGCGACGGTGACCAGGGAAGCGTCCAGCGGCGGGTACGACTGGACCCCCGGCGTTTCCCAGTTCAGCCGGTACGTGGACTGGCCCCAACAGAAACCGAAGTAGCTGCCGAGGGAAATGGTCCGATCGGCCCGGCCGCCGCCGTAGCCGACGAGGCGCCCGCCGACGTAGAGGTTGGGCCGACTGGAGACGAACCGGGTTTCGCCGCCGATGTCGGCGGTGGTGTCGATGGCGAGCTTCAGGTCCAGGACATTCAGGCCGAGGAAGGGCCCTCCCGCCGGCGGACTATCCTTGGCCGGATCACCCGCGGCAGGACCGGCGACAGCCAATGCGATTCCGCAGAGGACCGTCGCGAAGACTGCACCCATCGACTTCGAATGGTTTCGAGGCATGTTCCCTCCATTGCTGGCGCCGCGCGGCCTGGCCCCCACCAGACGCCGCGGGTGCTGCGACAGTAG
>JAGRNP010000054.1 GCA_020440705.1 bacterium
CTCCGCGCCGTGGGCCGGAGCGGCCTCGTGGCCGGCCGGAGCGGCGTGCGCGTCGGCCGCGTGCGCCTCGCCGTGGGCGGGTTCGCCGTGGGTCCCGGCCGCCTGGGCCTCGCCGTGGGCGTCACCGTGGGCCTCGCCCGCGTCGGCGACCATGGCGTGCGCGTCGGCCGGCGCGCCCTCGAGGTGGAACTCGGCCGCGATGGCCGGGATGTCGTAGGGCGCCGCGAACCGGCTGAACCAGCTCTTGTCCGCCGTGTTGAAGCCCGACACGAAGATCGAGAGGATCGCCAGCACGATCAGGGGCACGGACATGTTCCAGGGCGACTCGTGCGCGTGGTCGTAGCGGTGCTGGTCGGCCGGCTTGCCGAAGAAGGCCTTGAAGGTCAGGCGCATCATGTAGAAGGGCGTCAGCACCGCGGCCAGGATGCCCAGCACGAAGGGCAGGTAGTGGATGCCGCCGTGGATCATGCCGAACGCGAGCGTCGAGCCCAGGATGCCGTCCTTCGAGTAGAAGCCCGACAGGCCCGGCACGCCGGCCAGGGCCAGGGTGCCGATCATGTAGGTGGCGAAGGTGATGGGCATCTTCTTGCGCAGCCCGCCCATGTCGGTGATCTCCTGGCTGTGCACCGCGTGGATCACCGAGCCGGCGGTGAGGAAGAGCAGGCCCTTGAACATGGCGTGGGTCGTCAGGTGGAACATGGCGTTCACCGAGTCGCCGGCACCGAGGCTCATGACCATGTAGCCCAGCTGGCTCAGGGTCGAGAAGGCGAGCACCCGCTTGAAGTCGGTCTTCACCAGGGCGATCGTCGCGGCGATGAAGGCCGTCACCGCGCCCACGTAGACGACGACCATCAGGGCGCCGGGGCCGAAGAGCGGGAACAGGCGGGCCACCATGTAGACGCCGGCGGCGACCATGGTTGCGGCGTGGATCAGGGCCGAAACCGGAGTCGGGCCCTCCATGGCGTCCGGCAGCCAGATGTGCAGCGGCATCTGGGCCGACTTGCCCAGGCAGCCCATGAAGAGGCCGACGCCGGCCAGGGTCATCAGGGTGCCCTTGATGGTGCCGGCGTGCACGTGGGCGAAGAGCTCGAAGTAGTTCAGCGTGCCCGTGGCCGTGAAGAAGGTCAGGATGCCCAGCCAGAAGCCCCAGTCGCCGACGCGGTTGGTCAGGAAGGCCTTCTTGTTGGCGTTGGCGGCCGAGTGCTTGTGGAAGAAGAAGCCGATCAGCAGGTAGCTCGCCAGGCCCACCAGCTCCCAGAACACGTACAGGAAGAACAGGTTGTTCGACAGCACGATGCCCATCATGGCGAAGGTGAAGAAGCCCAGGAAGGCGAAGAAGCGCTCGTAGCGGCGGTCGCCGTGCATGTACCCGGTCGAGTACAGGTGCACGAAGAAGCTGACCGTGGTCACGACCATCAGCATCACCGAGGTCATGCCGTCGACGAGGATCCCCGCGTCGATGCGGAAGCCGCCCAGGTTGATCCAGGGCAGGACCGCCTCGACCCGGTGCGACGGGTCGCCGATCTTCCAGAACGTGATGAAGATGCGGATCGCCAGGAACCAGGCCGCGCCCATGAACGTGACGCCGATGAAGTCGCCCTTGCGCGGCAGCATCTTCCCGAAGAAGAAGGTCAACGCGTAGGACGCCAGCGGCAGCACGAGGATGGCCAGGGCCGCATAAAGGATGCCGGATTCACTCAACACCGGTGGTCTCCCTATCGCTTCAGGCTCTGCACGGTGTCCGCGTGGACCGTGCCGAAGTTCCGGAACATCGCCAGCACGATGGCGAGGGCGACGGCCGCCTCCGCGGCGGCGAGCACGATCACGAAGGCGGCCATCATCTGGCCGTCGATGCCGTGCTCGACGTAGCGGGAGAAGGCCACGAAGTTGATGTTCGCGGCGTTGAGCATGAGCTCGACGCCCATCAGGATCCCGACGGCGTTGCGGCGCGCCATGACGGCGAACAGGCCGAGGCTGAACAGCACCGCGCTGACGGTCAGGAAATGGGGCAGTCCGACGTTCACGCCTGCACCTCCGTGTTCTCCGCCGGGGCGCCCGGAGCGGCCGGCGCCGCGTCCTCCGGGTGCGGGTCGCGCGTTCTGCTCTCGCGGATCAGGATCGCCGCACCGAGCATGGCCGCCAGCAGCACCAGCGACACGTACTCGAAGGGGAAGATGAAGCTGGTCATGAAGTTGGTGCCGATCTCCGCCGTGGTGGCCTCGGGCGTCTGCCAGGTGCCGTTCCACTGCACGGCCGTGACGACCTTGTACAGCACCGCGAAGACGAGGGCCGCGAAGACGGCCGCCGGCACCAGCCGGTCCAGGCCGCGCGGCCGCTTCCCGTGCTGCGGCACCCGCGTCATCATGACGGTGAAGAGCACCAGCACCAGCACGCCGCCCACGTACACCATCAGCTGGGCGACGGCGATGAAGTCGGCGCCGAGAAAGGCGTACAGGCCGGCCGCGCCGAAGAGCGTGAACAGCAGGGCGAAGCCCGCGTGCACGATGTTCGGGCTGAAGACGACCCAGATCGCCGGCACGACGGTCAGCAGGGCCAGCAGGATGAAGATCAGGTCGGAGGTCACGATTCCTCTCCCTTGTCGTCGGAGGCCTTGCCCGCCGGCTTCTCCTCCTTGGGCTCCACCCACCAGCCCATGTCGATGCGGGTCTGGCGGTGGCAGGGAATGAGCTGCTCGGTCGGGTCCATGAACTCGTAGACCAGCGACTTGCGGTCGTAGACGGCGTGGTCGTAGTCGTGGCTCATGGTGATCGAGCCGGTGTGGCAGTTCTCGGTGCACAGCGAGCACCAGATGCACTTGTTGTAGTCGATGGCGTACCGCGTCATCATGCGGTCCTTCGCCTTGCCGACGCTCTCGATGTAGATGCAGTCCACCGGACACAGCTTGGCGCAGATGTTGCAGCTGTCGCACTTCGTCATGTCGTTGTGGACGAAGCCCCGGAAGCGCTCGGGCATGACCTGGCGCTCGTCCGGGTACTGCAGCGTCACCGGCTTCTTGTAGATGTGCCTGATGGTGACGCGCATGCCCTTCGCCACCGACCAGAGGGCATCCTTTATGTCTGCGAGGTACTGGACCATCGTCGTTTCTCCACTCAGTTCGGCGACCCGAAGGCCATCTGGATCAGTCCGGACCCGACCACGCACACCAGCGTGATGGGGATCAGGACCTTCCAACACAGGTGCATCAACTGGTCGACGCGCACGCGGGGCAGCGTCCAGCGCACCCACATGTTGGCGAAGACCATCAGGAAGCCCTTGATCACGAACGTCAGGGCCGGCGGCAGGAAGTCCAGGAACGGCAGCGGCGCCCACCAGCCGCCCAGGAAGACCATCGAGGCGATCATGCTCACCAGGAACAGGTTGGCGTACTCCGCGAGGAAGAAGAACGCGAAGCGCATGCCGGTGTACTCGGTGTGGTAGCCGGCCACGAGCTCGGACTCGGTCTCCGGCATGTCGAAGGGCCCGCGGTTGGTCTCGGCGATCGACGAGATGAAGTACACGAAGAAGGCGATGAAGAGGAACGGGTCGCGGAAGACGAACCAGTGCATGATGCCGCCCTGCTGGGCGATCACGATCTCCGAGGTCTTCAGCGAGCCGGTGTACATGATCACGGGGATCGTGGCCAGGGCCAGCGGGATCTCGTAGCTGACCATCTGCGCCGCGCCGCGGGCCGCGCCGTACAGGGCCCACTTGTTGTTCGAGGCCCAGCCCGCCATGAGGATGCCCACGACGACCATGCTGCTGACGGCGAAGATGTAGAACAGGCCGAGGTCGAGGTCGGCGGCCACGAAGCCGGGCGCCCAGGGGAAGGCCGCCCATGCGAGCAGCGACCCGAGCAGCACCAGGATCGGCGCGAACATGAACAGGCCCTTGTCGGCCTCGGCGGGAATGATGTCCTCCTTGCCGAGGATCTTCAGCATGTCCGCGACGGCCTGGGCCCAGCCGTGGAAGCCGCCGGTCCGCATGGGACCGTAGCGGCTCTGCAGGTAGGCCGAGACCTTGCGCTCCATGTAGGTGAACACGATCGCGCAGAGCGCCATCACCGTGAACATGATCACGGCCATGGTCACGGCGCCCGAGATATGCAGCGCCTGGTCCGACATGCCGTCGCCACCGGGCAGCTTCCGGAACAATCCGATGAGAGCGTCCATTAGCGATCGATCTCCCCGAGCACGATGTCCAGTGACCCCACCAGGGCCACGAGGTCGGAAATCATCTGGCCCACGCCCACCTTCGTGACAACCTGCAGGTTGCAGAAGCTCGGGCTGCGGACCTTGTTGCGGAAGGCCGTCTGCCCCCCGTCCGAGATCAGGTAGTGGCCGAGTTCGCCCTTGGCGCTCTCGGTGCGCGAGTAGATCGCGCCGGGAGGCGTCTTGACGGGCTTCTTCAGCTCGATGGCCTGGTACTCGCCGTCGGGCAGGGTCTGCAGGGCCTGGCGGACCAGGCGGCAGCTCTGCTCGATCTCGCGCACGCGCACCATGTAGCGGTCCCAGCAGTCGCCCACCTGGCCCATCTCGCCGGTGCCGATCGGCACCTCGAACTCGAACTTCGGATAGGCGCCGTAGGGCTCGTCCTTGCGGCAGTCGAAGTGCACGCCCGAGCCGCGCAGCACCGGGCCGGAGCAGCCGAAGTCGAAGCAGTCCTGCTTCGAGATCACGCCCACGTCGGCGGTGCGCTCGATGAAGATCTTGTTGTAGCTGAGCAGGGTGTTGTACTCGGGGACCTTCTTCAGCTCCATCATGTCCACGAAGGCGAGCGCGTCCTTCACCCAGCCGTCCTCGGGCACGTCGTAGCGCACGCCGCCGGGGACCATGTAGTTGTAGAGCATGCGCCCGCCGCTGATGCGCTCGAGGAGGTTCAGGATCTCCTCGCGCTCGCGGAACATGTAGAGCAGCGGCGTGAAGGCGCCCATGTCGAGGCCGAAGGTGGCCAGGGCGATCAGGTGGCTCGCGATGCGCGAGAGCTCGGCCACGGCGACGCGGATGTGCTCGGCGCGCTCGGGCACCTCCTGCCCCATCAGCCGCTCGAGGGCCACCACGTAGGCCTGGTTGCACGTCATCGGCGCCAGGTAGTCGAAGCGGTCGGTGTAGACCACCCACTGCTTGTAGTTGACGCCCTCGGCGATCTTCTCGGCGCAGCGGTGCAGGTAGCCGATCACCGGCGTGACCTTGTAGACGATCTCGCCGTCGGTCTCCAGCAGCAGCCGCAGCACGCCGTGCGTCGCCGGATGCTGGGGCCCCATGTTCAGCTCGAGCAGCTCGCTCTTGATCCCCGGCACGTGGTCCTGGTCGGCCCAGCCGGTCAGCTTGGTGTTCTCGGTGGCCATGCCTTATCCCTCCGCCGGGGGGTTGTCGCCAGCGGGCGGCTGGGGTTTCTCGAGTTCGATCTCGGGGAACGGACTGCCGGCGTAGGGCTGGCCCTTCATGGGCACGGCCTCCCAGTCGGCGGGCATCACGTAGTCCTTGCGCAGGGGGTGGCCCACCCACGCCTCGTCCAGCAGCATGCGGCGCAGGTCCGGATGGCCCGCGAAGCGGATGCCGAGCAGGTCCCAGGCCTCGCGCTCGTGCCAGTTCGCCGTCGACCACACGTGCGAGACGGTCGGCACGGTCGCCGCGTCGCGCGGCACCCGCACCCGCAGGGCGAAGCGATGCTTCAGGCTGTGGCTGTACAGGTGGTAGGCCACGCCCAGGTCGCCGTCGGCCACCCGCTCGCTCGTCTCCGGCTCGCCCAGGTCGGTGTAGCCGAGGATCGCCACCGACTTGCCCTTGCCCGTGTCGTCGTAGCCGTCCCAGTCGATGCCGCTCAGGCACATGAGCATGTCCATGCGGGTCTGCACGTCGTCGCGCAGGAACGCGCAGGCGTCGGCGACGGCCGCGGGCGCGATCTCCGCCACCGGCTCGGGCCCCGCGTCGTCGAACCCGAGGGCGGCCTCGCCGATCTTCGCGGCCAGCAGTTCGTAGATGGCTTTGGCTTCCATGTTCCCTCTTCTACTTCCGGTAGGGGATCTTGGCGGCGTAGTCCTGCACCCACTTCGGCTTGACGAACTTGCCCTTGCGGCCGCGGATCTTGTCCTGCAGGCGCATCAGGCCGTCGAGCAGCACCTCGGGGCGCGGCGGGCAGCCGGGCACGTACACGTCGACCGGGACCATGAAGTCGACGCCCTTGACCACGTGGTAGCCGTACTTGAAGTAGGGGCCGCCGCCGATGGCGCAGCTGCCCATGGCGATGACCCACTTGGGCTCCGGCATCTGGTCGTAGATGAGCTTCAGGCGCTTGGCCATCTTCGCCGTCACGGTGCCCGAGACGATCATCAGGTCGGCCTGGCGCGGGGTGGCCCGGAAGGCGCCGGCGCCGAAACGGTCGATGTCGTAGCGGGTCGCCGAGGCGGCCATCATCTCGATGGCGCAGCAGGCCAACCCGAACGTCACCGGCCAGATGCTCGACAGCTTGGCCCAGTTGAAGACCTCGTCCACCGTGGTCAGGATGAAGTTCCTGCTCTCGGATTCGACGACCTGCTCGAGCTGGGCGTCGACCTTGAAGTCCAGCATGTTCTCGCGCCCGACGTCGTACCCTTCGGGCGGGGTGGTGCTTTCCTTGTATGTCATGCGGAGATCTCCTCCTCGAGGACGGCGGCCGTCTCGCCGGCACCGGGGCGCTCGATGAGCTTCTTGACCCAGTCCAGGTCGCCCTTCGCCCACACGTAGGCCAGCCCGACCGCGAGGATGGACAGGAAGATGATCATCTCCCAGAACACGAGCGCGCCCAGCCCGGGTTTCTCGAAGAGCTCCTTGAAGACGACGGCCCAGGGGTACAGGAAGAGCACTTCCACATCGAAGACGATGAAGAAGAGCGCGATCAGGTAGAACCGCACGTTGAAGCGGATCCACGAGGACCCCGTCGGCAGCTCGCCGCATTCGTAGGTGGTCATTTTCGTCGGCGAGGGGTTGCTGGGCCGGAGGAGCTTGGCGGCGGCGAGCGCGATGCCCGCGAAGAGGAATCCGACCAGCACGAAGATCAGGACCGTCGAGTAATGCCCTGCAAGGGCGGAACTTACGGTTCCCAGCGGAGGCATGGCAATCATGTGGTGTCCCGGATTTCGTTGGGCCCGACCACGGCCGGGCGACGCCGGTTGCGGACCCGTGGCCCAGGCTCGGGCGGGGGATCCGAGTAAGGTTGTCGTATTTTCAACAACCTCCGGCCAATTTCATATTCCGACCGGTGGGGTGTCAAGGGATTGTTGCGAAGATCGGCATCGAAGCGGCGATTGGCGGCGATTTGGATAATGAACGCCGTTATCGGCTGGCCCCATTCCGGCCGGCGTCCCATATTGGAGACCTACCGGGAGGAGACCCCCATGATCCGCGTCATCGCCGTCGGCCGCGTCAAGGACAAGCGCCTGTCCGGTCTCGCCGACGACTTCAGCCGGCGCATCCGGCCCATGGCCCCCCTCGAGGTGGTCGAGCTGAAGGACGCCGACCCCGAGCGCGAGGGGCGCGACATGGCCGCGCGCCTCGGAAGCGAGGGCGGTTCCCAGCTCGTGGTGGCGCTCGACGAGCACGGCGAGGCGGTCACCAGCCGCGACCTGGCCGCCCTGCTCGGCGACCACGGCAACATCGCCTTCCTCGTGGGCGGGGCCGACGGCCTCGGTCCGGCGGCGCGCGAGCGAGCCGACCGCACCCTGCGCCTGTCGCGGCTCACCCTCACCCACGAGATGGCCCGGGTGCTCCTGCTCGAGCAGGTCTACCGCGGGCTGACCATCCTGCGCGGCAAGCCTTACCACCGGGACTAGCCCCGCGGGAACCGGACGCGTTCCACCGGGTAGACGCCACGTATTTTGTGCGGGCAAAGTGGTTGCGGCTGGCTTATCATGATCCGCGCCCGGCCCGGGGCCGCCTTGGCGCGGCCGGGACGATCCGGCGGAAGGGCATCCGGCCGGATGGCGCAGACCCCCCTCCAGGAGACTCATGGATCCTCTCCGCAACATTCCAGGCCGGCTGGCGGGCGCCGCCCTGCTCCTGCTCGCCCTGGCCGCGGCGGGCCCGTCCGGCGCCGCCACCCTCGACCTGACCGGACCCGCCGGGGCGGTCGTCACCCTCGGCGACAAGGTGCTCGGGACCTTCCCCCTCGACGGCCCGCTCGAGGTCGCCCCCGGCGCCTACGTGGTGCACTGCACCCTCGGCGGCTACCAGCCCTACAGCCAGACGGTGCGGCTCACCTACGCCGCCGACTGGCAGCGCCTGACCGTGCGCCTGACCCCCTTCTCCCGCCGCACCGCCGTGGGCAGCAACCTCCTCCTGGCCGGACTCGGACAGCACTACCTCGGCCACGGCCTGCGCGGCTATCTCTACAACGCCGCCGAGATCGGCGGCCTCGTGACGGCCCTCTTCGGCGAGCTCGACCGCGGCAACCTCGAGGACGACTACCTCGAGCTGGCCGACCGCTACAACGCCGCCCTGAACGGCGACGACGTGGCCGAGCTGGGCGTGGCGGCCGCGGCCAAGTACCAGGAGATGAAGGACGCCGAGAGCCTGCGCGACACGGGGCTGCTCGTGGCCGGCGGCGCCATCGTCGTCAGCATGATCGACGCCCTGCTCAGCTTCCCGGCCCTCGAGGGCGGCGGCGGCGCCGTGCCCGTGCAGACGGGCGCCCACGACATCCGCCCGCTCGCCCCGACCGACCCGTTCGCCGTGCACGCCGGCCTGCGCCTGGAGTTCTGAGCATGGACCGGAGGAACGACACCATGACCGCCCCGACCGCCACCCGCCTGCGGCGCGCCCTGCCCCTCGTCTTCGTCCTGGCCCTGCTCGGCCTGCTCGGCGCCGGCCTGACCGGCGGCTGCAGCAAGTCGCCCGAGGAGCTGCACGGCGCCAACCCGTTCGACCCGAACGGCCCGACCGGCGGCGACGGGCTGAACCTGATCGTCACCGCCCTCGCCAACCGGAACAACCTGAAGTGGGACAACCCTTCCGGCCACGCGATCGACGAGTACATCGTCTACCGCACCGACGACCTCGACGCCGGCTTCCGCGTGCTCGCGCGGGTCGACGCGCCCCAGGGGGCCGCCGCCACCTACGACGACGACTACCCCCCCGCCGCCCGCCGGCTCTGGTACAAGGTGCAGGCCGCACGGCAGGACGGCGTCACCTCGCTGATCTCCGCCTCGGTGGCGGCGACCGCGCTGACCGGTCCCCAGGTGGTCGTCGACGACACGGTGACCAACGCCGCCAGCCGCTTCATCACCGTGAAGGTCGTGGCCGGCATGGAGGGCACGATCCACGCGGCGACCGATCCGGACTTCGTCGACGGACTGGTCACCGTCCCGGTCGTCGATCCCGCCGTCCCGGTGGAGTTCCCCTACGACCTCGGCCCCGCGGCCAACGGCCACGTCTTCAGCCTCAACGTCAAGGTGGTCGGACCGGTCACGGAGTCGGCCACCACCGCCGTCACGCTGACCGTGAAGTTCGAACCCAAGATCACCCTCGTCGGCGAGACCGCCCTGCGCCTGGCGCGCCGGATCGTCGACCTGAAGATCCCCGCGACCGGCGTCGACAGCATGCGCTTCGCCCTCGACGAGGCCTCCCTCGCGGCGGCGCCCTGGGAGCCCGGCGCCGACCTGCACCCGGCCTTCGAGCTCGTCGACTCGGCCAACCCCCAGACCATCTGGGGCGAGTTCGCCGGCGACTTCGGCTTCCACGTCATCCATTCGCTGCCCGTGCGTCCCGACCTCCTGGCCGGTGCCAGCTTCAGCCTCAAGGTGCCGACCACGCGCATCGTCTCGACGCCGACCGTCACCACGGAGAACTCGGCCGGCGCCACCGAGATGCGCATCTCCGAGAACCCGAACTTCGCCGCCGTGGCCTGGCGCGCCTACGCCGACACGTCGCTCTTCACCCTCAGCACCGGCGAAGGCCTCAAGACGGTGTACGCCCAGTTCCGCAACGACTGGACCGAGTCCGTGATCCTGTCCGACTACTGCACCTACCTGTCGCAGGGCATCGACGTGAAGATCGTGGTGCCGGCCGCGGGCACCACCATCGAGGGCGACATGGCCTTCACGGTGAAGGGCACCGCCAGCCCCGGCACGGTGGCCGCCGCCCTCGACTCGGTGCGCCTCGATCTCGGCGACGGCCTCGGCTTCCGCGAGGTGGCGGGCACGACGAACTGGCAGCTGAACTGGTCGGTGCCGCGGGCCGACATCGCCGAGGATCTCGTGATCCGCGCCCGCGCCTGGGCCCACGACACCGAGCGTTCCTACGTCGTCACCGACGATCTCGCGCTGACCATCGCCAACCTCACCGTCGTCATCGCCAGCCACGACGACGAGGATGTCGTCACCGGCGGCAACGCCATCAACCTCGCCGGCGAGGCGGTGCCCTTCCCCGGCACCGTCGTCGACTCGGTCTCCGTCACCATCGACGGCGCGCCGCTCTTCGTCTCGGGCACCGAGCAGTGGAGCGCCACCTGGAACCCGGCCGCGACGACCGTCGACGAGAGCCACGTCGTGACGGCGACGGCCTGGTCCGGCGGCGAGGGCGACAGCGAGACGATCACGCTCTGGGTCTCGAACGCCTTCGTGCGCATCGCCGAACCGGCGGCCGCCGCGGAGATCACCGGCGGCACCGACGTGGCGATCTCCGGCACGGCAAAGAGCCGGCGGGGCAGCGCCGCGGTCGATTCAGTGAAGGTGCTGGTGGGCGACGAGATGCTGCTGGCTGCGGGAACGGCGACCTGGAGCACGACCTGGAGCAGCCCCGTCGTGACGGCCGATTCGCTCGCGACGATCACGGCCCTGTCCATCGCGGGCGACGATTCGCTGCGGACGTCCATCGAGGTGACGCTGAAGCCCTGACCGGTCGTCCCCGTCAGAAGCGCGTGACGACCACGCCGCCGAACTTCCCGACCCTGTCCAGATACTCCGCGAGGGGCACCGTGACCACGGTGCCCCCTTCGTATCGTCCGGACAGGCCGCTGCGGGCCGCGTGCACGAGTTCGGGCCCCCGGGCGCCCTGCACGACGATGCCGATGTGCCCGATCACCAGCCCGTACTCGTGCCGCAGCTTCGCCCCCGCCGGATGGTCGGGCGCCAGCACGAACCACACGATGTCGCCGTCGGCGAGTTCGTCGCCGCGCAGGTCGGGGCCCGGCACGTACGTGAACGAGCCGGCCGGATAGCGCGAACTGCCGGCCGAATCGGGCCGGGCGCCGGTGAGCGCGGCCGTGATGTCGCGGCCCCAGTGGCCGCTGCGGATCATGTCGAGGCTGTAGTCGAGGTGGGCGGGATGATCGTAGTCGACGCGTCCGTCCGCACCCGCCACCGAGTCGATCGGGGCGCCGGCGAACCGGGTGCGCAGGGCCCAGGCCACGGCGTCGCGCCCGTCGCGGGCCCGCGCCAGTTCGGTGGTGCGGTAGAGCAGGGAAACGCAGTCCTGGACGTGGTCGGCCACCAGGGCGCCGTCGGCCACGTAGCCGCCCGCCTCGGGGCCGAAGCGGTACACGACGCCGTCGGCGGCGGCGAAGCGGCGCGCCCAGGCCGCGATCCGCGCGCCCGTCGGCAGATCCTGTTCCGCAGCCAGGAGACTGTCCTCCACGGCGGCCGGGAAGAGCCGGTCGGCGACCGCGGCCCGCGCCGCCACGGCGGCGGGCACGTGGGCGGTCGGCGCGTGGTCCGGCCGACGCGCCTCGTCGGCGCAGGCGGCGCAGGCGGCCAGCCCGACCCAGGCCAGGACGGTCGCCAGACGGCGCCGGGAGATTCGCGGTCGCATCATGCCCGCAGTCTAGCCGAGCCGACGCCCGCCCGCCAGCGCGACACTCAACGGTAGCCGCTCTTCAGGCTGCCCCAGCTCACGTCGGCGACGGACACGGCCCGGTGCGGCGACAACCCGGTCAGCGTGAAGCTGTAGTCGTACTCGTGCCCGTCCATGCCCAGGGGCGCCGTGTAGCCCGGCGGCCCGATCCACAGGCCGACGCTCGTGCCCGGCTCCCCGACGATCGTGATGCCGTCCTCCTCGCAGGCGCCCCCCACGACGATGCCGTAGGCGCCGGGATCCGGACACGTCAGCTGCAGCACGTAGCCCACGGTGACCTGCTCGGCGTCGACGCGCCACTCGACCACGCCGGTCGGGCCGATCGTGGCGGCGAACCAGTCGGTGTCGCGCGTGTCGAGGCCCCCGGTCACGTAGAAGCCCGACGTGCCGCAGAAGGTGAGCGCGCCGTCGGCGTCGCCCTGCAGCAGCATGAGGGGCGGGTTCTCCCGCGGGCTGTTGCAGCCGCCGTTGAAGCGATCGACGTAGCCGTCGTGCAGGGCCGGTTCGTCCTCGACCATCCCCGCGCACGACAGCACGCAGGGCACGTACTCGTGCACGTCGAGCACGAACTCGCCGCAGGCCCCGCCGTAGCCGTCGATGACGATGTAGGCGGTCTCGCCCGCCGCGAGCAGCGCCCCCTGGAGCCGCGACACGTAGGTGCCGCACGGATCGCCGGGACCGTAGGCGTCCTCGTTGCAGTAGAGCAGGTTCGCGCCGGCGTCGAGGACGAAGACCTTCGTGTCGAAGGACGATCCGCACAGGTCGATGTCGACGCGCATGGCGACCGGGGCGGTGAACGCATAGACCACGTCGGGGGCGTTGGACGCGTAGTCGCACGCGGCGTCGTAGTCGTCGGTGAAGCCGCAGGTCGTGCCGGTCGTCGCGTAGGGCAGGGCGGGAATGACCCGCGCGTCGCCGATGGACTCCCCGTCGGGAGCGCGCAGGTGCCCCGCCGCGGCGACCGGAGTGCTCCCGGCGGACGCACGCGGGGCGAACGGCGCCGTGGCGCCCAGTTCGGGCACCGTCGGCGGACGGGAATCGGTGGTCGGGAGTACCCCGGCCGCCGCGATGGCGGCCAGGGCCAGGACGGGGAGGGTCAGGACCGTGACCCGCGCGCACCCGATCGCTCTCATGAAGGGCACCCTTCCGTTCGAGCCGCGGGCGAGCGTCGATGGCGGGGTGGTGCGCGGAGTGCGTGTGCGGATCGGCCCCCTCTGCCCTCACGATAGGCCAAGCCGGGGCGTGCTGGCAAGCCCCGGGATCGCCCCGGACTTGCCGTTGGGGGCCGACCGTCGGATACTGGTTAACAAACACGACGGAAAGGCGATAACATGGACTTGAGACACGTGCGCCGACTGGCGGGACCCGTGGCCGGAGCGGCCGCCGGTTGGGGCTATTACAAGTGGGTGACCTGCCGCGGCGGCGGCTGAGCCATGACGTCCAATCCCTGGCTGATGGTCCTGATCGGGGCCCTCCTGGGATGGTCGCTTCTCTCCGGCGGAGGGAACCGCGCTTCCGATCCGTCGACTCCGGTCGACGAAAACCGAGGTGAAAAATGAAGAACACGTACGTGTGCCCGCACTGCCAGGGCGTGCTCAACCCCAACGTGAAGATCCTGCTCGTTGCCGAATTCCGGAAGAGCCGGGGCATGCTGCTGCTCAGCCCCCAGCCCGGCAACTACAAGTTCACCTGCGACAAGTCCTTCGAGGACAAGCTCGAGCGGGGGAAACTCGTCGATTTCTCGTGCCCCATGTGCGGCGAGAATCTCGAGGACGACCACAACCGGAAGTTCGCCCGCATCGAGATGCTGGCGCCCGGCCACGCGCCGCGGCAGGTGGCCTTCAGCCGCACCTTCGGCACCCACGCCACCTTCATCCTCGACGGCGAGGACATCTCCTCGTTCGGCGAGGACGCCGAGGACTTCGGCAGCACCAATTTCTTCGGAGCCTGAGCGCGGCGGGGGACCCGCGGCAGCCTGCTAGACGGGAGCGGCCACGAACGGCGGGAATTCCACCCCGCGGAACGTGGCCGTTCCGTTGTGGGCGAACGACCACTCGGGATAGGCCAGGCGCGGCAGGACCTGCCGGCACGCCGTGCAGACCGGATGCCCCTTGCGCCGGGCCTGGCGCTGGGCCTGCCGACCGGCGAGCCCGTCGGCCCGCAGCAGCCCGCGCGGCACCCGCACCCGACCGGCCCGCACCTCGGCCACGAGCATATCCCGCAGCTTCGCATCCTCCGCCGACCACTCCTGCAGCGCCTGGACCGCCGCCCGCACCAGGGCGGGCAGGGGCCCCTGAGCCAGGATCCGGTCCAGCACATCCATGCACTGGCGGTAGGTGGCTTCGGTGCGCGCGAACTGGGCGCCGTATTCGTCGAGATGCTCGCAGATCGGGGTGGTCATGGAAGTCCTTTCCCTGGGCCTGATTGGGTTATCGGCCGACCCGACCGGATGTTGACGGCGAATGTTCCGGATCCCGCAACTCCCATGATTCCAGTGGGTTTTGTCACAATTTTGTCATAAATTTTTGTTGTTAACGTCCGATAACCGGTTACCTTTTTAACAACGCGGCGGGCACCCATCGTCCTGCCGCCCCGACAACCTGGAAAGTCCCTCATCCCCGGGGCCGCACGGGCGGACCCACCGGAGGCGAGACGCATGAAGTCGCTGTTCCGAATCTCCATGATCCTCACGCTGGTCGCGCTCGGCGCCTCCGGCGCGCTGGCCGCCATCGACCTGGTCGCCGATCACCAGGACATCGAGGGCCCCTTCAAGACCGGTCCCGACGTCACGGCCGCCTGCCTCGATTGCCACGAGGACGCCGCCCACGACTTCATGAAGACCTCCCACTGGACCTGGATGCCCATGCAGGACGTCATCGGCAAGGGCCAGGTCCCCCTGGGCAAGAAGAACACGCTGAACAACTTCTGCATCGCCGTGGACAGCAACTGGCCCCGCTGCACGAGCTGCCACGCCGGCTACGGCTGGAAGGACGCCAGCTTCGACTTCGACAATCCCCAGAACATCGACTGCCTCGTCTGCCACGACCAGACCGGCACCTACAAGAAGTTCCCCACCGGCGCCGGTCACCCGGTCTACGAGCCGACGGAGTGGATGGGCAAGACCTGGCAGCCGGTCGACCTGGCCAGCATCGCCCGCTCGGCCGGCAAGCCGAGCCGCGGCAACTGCGGCGCCTGCCACTTCAGCGGCGGCGGCGGCAACAACGTCAAGCACGGCGACATGGAGAAGGCCCTGATGAAGCCCGACTTCGCCCTCGACGTGCACATGAGCGCCGAAGGCCAGGACTTCAGCTGCCAGGAGTGCCACACCACCGAGTCGCACGACATCCAGGGCAACGCCTTCTTCGTCTCGCCCGGCGGCGGCAACCACCTCGACTGCACGAGCTGCCACGACGGCGACTTCCACAGCAAGAAGATCCTGAACTTCCACACCAAGAGCATCGCCTGCCAGACCTGCCACATCCCGACCTTCGCCCGCGCCAACCCCACCAAGACCTGGTGGGACTGGTCGACCGCCGGCCAGGACGTGAAGGTCGAGAACGACGAGAACGGCATGCCCCTCTACGACAAGAAGAAGGGCACGTTCAAGTGGGAGAAGAACGTGGTGCCGACCTACGCCTGGTACAACGGCGTCAGCGGCCAGTACCTGCTGGGCGACGAGATCAATCCCGCCCAGGTCACGAGCCTGAACTGGCCCGCCGGCAATCGCCTCGACACCAAGGCCAAGATCACCCCGTTCAAGGCCATGCGCGGCAAGCAGGTCTACGACAAGAAGCTGAACACGATCCTGGTGCCGAAGCTCTTCGGCAAGGACGGCTTCTGGAAGAACGGCTTCGAGTGGAAGGCCGCCCTCGACCTGGGCACCAAGTCGATCGGCCAGGACTTCAGCGGCGAGTACGACTTCGCCGAGACCGTCTCCTACTGGAAGATCAACCACCAGGTCGCGCCCGCGAAGGACGCGCTGAAGTGCAAGGACTGCCACGCCAAGGACGGCCAGGGCCGCATGGACTGGCAGGGCCTCGGCTACGAGGGCGACCCCTCGAAGAAGCGCGGCATCTCCCGCTTCGAACTGAAGGACGCCTACAAGGACGAGTAACCGCGAGGGAGAGCACCGGGCCCGGTCAGGCGGGCCGTGGTGAACCTGAGACGTCGGGGCTCCGCAGGGAGCCCCGACGTCCGTCTATGTGCCTGTGGTCCGGCGATTTGCACCACCCCGCGCGAATCTGGTATAATCGTGTGCAGTGACGCGGGCGGGACGGCGCATCCGGGGGGCGAACCTGACGACATGAAGCGGATCTTGACGGCAGCCCTGTTGGCGGCGTGCTGGGCGACAGGGGCCGGTGGGCGCGACGTCGACCTGCGCCGGGTCCCGGAGCACCTCCCCTACGAGGCCTGGACCATCGCGGGATTGAACCACCGGGCGAACCGCTCGCCGTGGCTCGGCCCGACCGCCGTGCTCTACGACGTCGACGGCGACGGCCGCGACGAACTCATCTCCAGCCAGGTCGGCTACCTGTCCGCCAAGTCCCACCGCCAGGGCGTGCACCTGACCTACTACCAGGTGAACCTCGATCCGGCCTACGCCGACTGTCCCGACGGGGTCGCGCCGTGCGCCCTGCGCCTGTGCCCCGACCTCCTCGCACCCGGCCGCACGGAACTGGTGGCCTGGTCGGCCCTGCCCGACGGCAGCCGCTTCCGCTTCTGGGTCGTGGCGCCCGATTCGGGTCGCGTGCGCACCACCTTCGAACTTTCCGGCGGCCGCGACGTGCGCGCAGACGGCGTGTGGGACGGCAACTACTTCGCCGTCGGCGCCGTCACGACCCGACGCGACGGCGAGGACGTGCGGGCGCTGGTGGTCGGGTGCAACGTCGGCTACGACCGCTACGGGCGCGGCGTCCTGGCCGTCGATCCGCGCGACGGCGCCGTGCTCTGGCGCTTCGACATGGGACCCAACCCCTACGCACCGAACGCGGGCGTCGTCGACCTCGACGGCGACGGCCGCCACGAGATCGTGATCGCCGCCCGCTCACCCGACAATCTCCACGGCGAACTCGTCAACGGCACCTCCGACGACGTCTCGCGACTCTTCGTCCTCGACGCCGACGGCCGCCTGCTCTGGGACCGCGAGCTGGGGCCCGCCTTCGGCACCGTCGAGTGCCTCACCGCCGACCTGACCGGCGACGGTCTCGCCGAGATCGTCACGGCCCACCGCGCGACCCCGTCGCTGGCAGGCTCCCTCGTCGTCTGGAACGGCCGCGGCGACATTCTGGGCTCCACCTCGGCGTATCCGGCCCCCAGCTTCCCCGTCGTGGCACGGAGGCCGGACCGCCCCTCGCCCACGCTCGTGCTCACCAGCGGCCCGCTCCTGCTGGAGTACGAGCTCGGCCCCGCCGGTCTGCGTCTGCTGCGGTCGGCCGAACTGCCCACGCCGGCCGTGGTGAACCTCGTCGCCGACGTGCTGCCCGACCCCGGCCTCGAGACCGTGGTGTCGGCCCACGAGAGCGGCCGCTACGTGCTCGATCGCGAATGGCAACCGCTCCTCTCGGCGCCCTGCGACGCCTCCTGGGTCCATCCGGCGCTGCACTGGCAGCCGGAGCCGGACACCGACATCCTCGTCTGGCTCAATTCGTCCCAGAGTCCGACCCGGATCGCCCGCGCGCCGCTCCTCGCACCTGTCCGCCGCCGCGATCTGCCGCTGGTGGTCGGGCTGGCCGGCCTGGCCCTGGCGGGTCTCGGCATCGCGCTGCTGCGGCGCCGGCGCCGCCGCCCTGTCGCCGCGGCGAGCCCCGCCCGGCACGACGCCCAGCTCCGCCTGCTCGAACTCCTCGAGCTCTCGAGCCACGGCGCCATCGCCCCGCTGAAGTCGGTCCGGCGGCTCATCTGGCACCTGCGCGCCATGGAGACCCAGACCGGCGACAACGATCGCCTCGCGTACCGCATGCGGGAGACCTGGACCGAATGCCAGGACACGGCATTGCCCCTGCTCGACGACATCGCCGCGCGGGCCGGGGACGCCGGTGTGTCCGAGGCCCTCGCGGCGGAGGTCCGCGCGGCCGTCGGCGACCTGGAAGGGGAGATCCGGGAGCTCGTGATCGGCGACCTGGGGCCGGGACGCCACGGCGCCTTGGCCGACGCGCTCGAGGCCACCCAGGCGCGGGCCGACCGCACGCTGCGGTCGCTGCGCGAGCAGGTGGCCGCGGCGTTCCGCAGCGGTGTCGGCGCGTCGGTCGACCGCGTGCTGCGGGCCCACGCCACCGAACTGGCCGAGCGGCGGATCGTCGTGAAGTCCGGACGGGCGGCGATGGTCGCCGCAGGCGGCGGCGATCACGCCGGCGACGTCCCGGCGGATGCCTCCACGGATCTGCACGTCCTCTGCGACGCGCGCGAACTCGACTTCGTCGTCGACAACCTGGTCGGCAACGCCATCGCGGCCATGGCGGACTCGCGGGAGCGCCGCCTGGGCCTCGTCTGGCGCCCCATCGACGGCATGGTCGCCCTCGAGGTGACCGACACCGGCTGCGGCCTGCCCGAGGACCAGTGGGAGCGCGCCCTCGCCACCCGCTTCTCGACCCGCCCGGACGGCGGACGCGGCCTGCCCGCATCGCGCAAGCTGCTCCGCAAGTACGGCGGCAGCCTGGCCATCACGCGCAGCCGGCCCGGCCGGGGCACCACCTTCCGCGTGCTGCTCCCCCGCGCCTGATCCGCCCCGAACCGCCCGACGTCGAAAAAGGGGCCCCTCAGGGGGCCCCTTCCGTTGGTGCGAGGTATCGATTGCTACTTTCCGTCGTCCTCGACGGTGATGGAGATGTCGGTGGTGCCGTCGCCCATCTTCACGTCGACCACGGCGTTCTCCTGGCCCTGGGCCGCGAGCTGGGCCAGGACCGCGGCGCGGATCTCTTCGGCGGTGGCACCCGAAACCTCGAGCTGGAACACCTCGCGCTTCAGTTTCGAGGCGAAGCTCTCCTCGAACGAACCCGTGAGCGCCTCGACCGCGATGTCGGCGTCGGCCAGGGCGGGCACGGCCCCGCGCAGGTCGGCCAGCAGCTGGGCCTGGTCGAGGCCGGTGCCCATGGCCAGGATCTCGTAGACCACCGCGCCGTCGGTCGACTCGCTGACCGAGATGTTGACGCCCTCGATGCCCGGGCGGGTGTCGAGATAGCGGGTGACGTCGGCGTCGATCTGCGCGAGGTCGACCTCCGACTTCGCGGTCAGGTCGATGGTCATCTTCTGTCCGACCTCGAGCTCGGTCGTGGTCGACGTGGTGCAGGCCCCCACGCCGAGCACCACGAGGGCGAGGGCGACGAGGGCGAAGCGGGCGTTCCGGTTCCAGGGATTCAACAGCATGAGCCACCTCCGATGGCGGGGTCTCCTGACGTGGTACCCCGCGACGAGGCGGTCCTCCAGCTCCGTCCGATGCCCCGCGCGGGGCGGTCGGGAGCGGTCGCCGTGGCTCCGGCGCAGCAGCGCGTTCAGTCGGCGATCATGCATGGCGGGCCTCCTTCGGACTCGGGGTTCGGGTTCTCCTCCGTCAGCAACTCCTGCCGGATCCGCCGGGTCGTGCGCACGAACCGCTGCTTCACCGCCGCCTCGCCCAGGCCGAGCACCCGCGCCGTCTCGGCGACGGACAGCCCGTCCCCGTAGCGCAGCGCGAACATCTCCCGGACCTCGGGGGCCTGCCGCTGCAGCCAGCGCCGCACCCGCCCGATCCGCTCGGCGTCGATGAGCGACGCGAGCGGGTCGTCGCCGCCGTCGGCCGCGAGGACGTCGGCCAGGTCGGCCACGTCGACGGTCTGCCGGCGGGCGGCGCCGTGGGCCGCGAGCCGGCGGTGGTGGTCGATGATCGCGTTGCGGGCCATGCCCAGCAGCCACGTCAGCAACGAACCGCGACCGGCGTCGTACCCGTCGAGGTTCTCGACGAAGCGCTGGAAGACCAGCCCCACGAGATCCTCGGCGTCGGCTTCGCCGCGCACCCGGGCCGCCGTGAATGCCCACACGGGGGCGTACAACTCGCCGTAGAGGCGTCGGAAGGCATCTTCCGAGCCCAGGCGGGCCAGGCGCCACCACAGGCGGTGCCGGCGGTCCCGAATGTCCCGTTTCAGATCCAAGGCAGTTGTCCTCGTGCGTCCGGACGCGGGGCCTCGGGCCCCTCAGCAGCTGATCGCGAGTCTGACAGGCGGGAATACGCCGCGGCGCGCCGCCGGTGACACGCCCCTCCCGGAAAAAAGGAAAGGAATAAGGAAAAAGGCGCGGGAGATTCTCCCGCGCCTTGATATCCCCAGTGGTGGATCGAGGTCCAATCGATCCAAACGGCCGGTGTTGCCTCCAACCGCCGGGAATGATCTTAAGGAATCCGCTACTTGGAGGCCAGCTTTTTCTCGGCCTTTTCGACCTTCGAATCGTAGTCGGCCTTCAACTCCTTGGCATCCTTGCCGCAGCAGCCCTTGCCCTCGGCCATGGCGGCGGCGCAGCACGCGTGCATCTCGCCCGCGGCGGCCTTGTGGGCCGCCACCTTCGCCTCGTAGGAAGCCTTCAGGCCCGCCGCGTCCTTGCCGCAACAGCCCTTGCCCTCGGCCATGGCCTTGGCGCAGCACTCGTGCATGCCGGCCTGGGCGGCCGTGCACGCGACCTGGTCGGCGTAGGCGGCCTTCACGGCGGCGGCGTCCTGGCCGCAGCAGCCCTTGCCTTCCTTGGCGGCGGCGATGCAGCAGTCGTGCATGCCGGCCTTGGCGACGGCCTCCTCGGCCTTGGCCTTGGCGTGGTCGGCGTGGCCCTTGGCGTGCTCGGCGGCCTTCTTGGGGTCGCCGACGCCGCAGCTGCCGCAATGGGCGAAAGCGGCGCCCGACACGAAGGCGCTGACGGCGAGGGCCAGCACCGCGGTGGTGATGAACTTCTTCATGGTCTCGGTCCTTTCATACCGGGCAGGGCCCGGGAGTGGTTCGAACGGGGTCACCCATCTGCTACGAACACGGCGCGGCGGGTGTGACCGCGAATCCTACCGCCTGAGTATAGGAACGGTTCCGGATTTGGCCAACACGATCCCTCGCATTCGCGACGATCCTGCAACTCCGGTTTCAATGTCACAGTCCGCGCCGGGGCCCCGTAGAACCGGGGTCCGGCGCCCACGTCGGCGTCATCGCCCGGGGTCGGCGCCGCCGACCCGCCACGCAGGCCCGCAGTCAATCCAGGCCCCAGGGAAGGACCGTCATGTTCGAAGTGGAACAGGGTAGCGACCGCCGCCAGGATCAGGCCCTGCGGCACTATCTGGCCACCATCGCCCGCCACGACCTGCTCACCCGCGAGCAGGAGGCCGACCTGGCCCGCCGGATCCGCGCCGGCGATGCGGCCGCCCTCGACGGTCTGGTCAACGCCAACCTCCGCTTCGTCGTCAGTGTGGCCAAGCGCTACCTGAACCGGGGCCTGTCCCTGATGGACCTCATCGCCGAAGGCAACGTCGGGCTCATCACGGCCGCCCGGCGATTCGATGAGCGCCGCGAGTTCCGCTTCGTGACCTACGCCGTGTGGTGGATCCGTCAGACCATCCAGGCCGCGCTGCAAGACCAGACGCGCACGGTGCGGTTGCCGGCCAACCGGGCCCGCGAAGCGGCGCGCATCGCCCGGCGCGAACGGGAACTGGAGCAGGAGCACATGGGCGGCGTGCCGGACGAAGCCCTCGCCGCGTCGCTGGATCTGCCGCCGGAGAAGGTGGCCCGGATCCGGGCCGCGAGCCGACCCAACGTTCCGCTCGATCCCGCCCCCCACACCGACGCCCCGGCCCTCGGCGACATCCTGGCCGACACCGCGGCCGAGACCGCGGCCGATGCGGTCATCCGCGCGGACCTGGCGACGGCGCTCGCCGCAGCCCTGGCCGAGCTCGATCCCCGCGAGCGTCGGATCATCGCCAGCTACTACGGCCTGGGCGACGCGCCGCACATGAGCCTCGAAGCCATCGGCGATTCGATCGCCCTCTCGCGGGAGCGGGTGCGCCAGATCCGCAACCGCGCCTTCGCCAAGATCCGCGCCGGGTGGGCCGGCCCGGTGCTGGCGGAGTACCTGGGCTGATCACTTGACGATGGTCATCCGCTTCGTCTCGCCGAACCTCCCCGCCTCCAGGCGATAGAAATAGGAGCCGGAGGGCAGCGCCCGGCCGTGACGGTCGCAGCCCCGCCAGACGACTTCGTTGCGGCCCTGCCGGGCCGGTTGGCCATCCAGCACGACGGCCACCAGACCGCCGGCGACATCGTAGACGCGCAGGCTGACCGGCATCGCCCGGGGCAGGTCGAAGGCGATGGTCGTCTCGGGGTTCAGCGGATTCGGCCAGTTCTGGTGCAGCGCTATCCCGCCCGCGTCCGGAACGCCGGTGACACCGTCGCTGAAGGCCCCCGACTGGGAGACGAAACGCACCCCCTCTGATGCGGTCAGCGACGTGATGCGCAGGCCGTCGGTGAAGTCGAAGCTGCCGTCGCCCGTCACGTACCCGCTGCCGGTGTTGTAGTCCACCGACCAGGCCCGGCCGTTCCACAGACCCAGACGCACGTCGTGGATGAAGTCGGCGTCGTGGTTCAGGGTCGTTCCCGGCGCCACCAGTTCCAGGATCAGCGTGAAGTTCTCGTCGAACACGATCGAGTCGGCCGTGTCGATGCCGACGGAAAGCGTGCCGGTGTCGAACGTCCGGGGGCCCAGGTAGGCCATGCAACGGACCTGGGCTCCCGCGCCGACATCGGAGGCGACGGTCCCCCGCACGTAGCCGGTCATCGTCGCGTACAGACCGTCGGGGTGGTCGCCCGCCGGAACGGTGAACGTCACGCGGTCATAGAAATCCGCCGCCTCGACCCTGCCCGTCCCGGAAGCGAAGTAGGGCCACTCGGTGGGCTTCACGCCGTGCGAGTAGCCCCGGGCACCGACCGAGCGGTCCATCAGGTCGACGACGAACGACGCCGTGCCGCAGTTGTCGAAGGCGCCGAACTTGGCATAGGCCCCATCGGTGTGGACCTGGTCCTGCAGCACCTGGTCATCCATGATCGGGATGCCGTCGGAGCTGCTGGCGAAGACGTAGTAGTCGTAGGTGACGGAGAAGGCGGAAGCGGACGCGGGCAGCAGCGCAATCCGGGTCGCCAGCGCGAGCACGACGAGACCTGCGCTCCGGATCTTCATGATTCTCAACCTCCCGTTGGATGCCGCCGTGCCCCGCTGTGCAGGCGTGAGAGGCTTGTCCTTCGGTGGGACACGAAGATTCTCCGGAACACGATAGCAAATCCGGGCGCGCTGTTTCGTTTCTTTTTTTGCCAAATCATACTTGCCGGGTAGGAATTGCCGGCAGGCGCGGACCGGGATCGGCGCAGCGCGGCCGGGCCCACGACGCGACGAGAGGACCCCGCAGGGTCCTCTCGTATGTTCCTCCAGCCGGGTCGGGATCCAACGCCGAGGGGGATCGGATTTGTCGGTCCACGGAAGCCCGGCTGGACGGGCCGCGAAATCTTGGCAGGAGGTCAGGGGCCCAGCCGCGGTCCGCGGAGAACGCCCGGGGGGGCATGTTACCCGGTTGCCCTCGTTGAACAGCGGCCTCAGTCGATCTTCGGGACCCAGATGGTGACCAGGTGAATGAGGATCCCGTTCGCAGAAAGATCGGTGAGGCGGAACCGTCCTGACCTCCTGTTGCGTGACCGGTCGACGGGGTGCGCCTGCCGATCACGTGGGTCAGGAAACGATTTTTCGGCGGCGCGCGCCTGAAGGACACCTGAGGGATACCTTAAGCTTGGCCACAAGACAGTCAATCTGTTGTCGTGCAGTGTGTTGGGTCGATCATGAAGAAGGTCGCCCGGTGCCGGAATCCGCTATTCCCAGCCCGTCGCCAGCATGAGATCGCCCTCGGCGCGGCCCAGATGGGGGTAGACGAAGGTGTCCCGATCGGGGGCCACCGCCAGGCCCGCGCCCTCGCAGCCCGGCAATTCGGCCAGCAGGATCGAGCGCCCGGCCGCCGGATCGTGCTCCAGCAGGAGCGCCGCGCCGCCCGCCCGCATGACCCACACGATCCGCCCGTTCCGCAGACGCCAGTTGAAGCGGTCCCGGGGCTGCAATTCGGCCAGCACCGGTTCGGGCGCGGTTCCGCCGCCGGTTTCGCGGCGCCAGAGGCCGGGGCGATCCGGACGCATGTAGTAGAGCGAAGCGCCGTCGGGGCTCTCCTGGCCCACCAGCCCGCCGTCGGTGGTCAGGGTCCGGGGCGTTCCCCCCGCGAGCGGCACCCGCAGGATCTGCCATCCGTCCGGCCCCTCGGCGCCGATCAGCAGGGCCGTCCCGTCGGCGGCCCAGGCGCCGAAGATTTCCCGCGAACGACCCGACGACACCGGCCGCGGCGCCCCCCCCGCCGGGTCGATGACCAGGATCCGCGTCCCTGCGGCGGTGGCCGCATTGCAGGCCAGCAGCGTGCCGTCGGGCGACCAACGCACGTTCTCGATGGCCGTGGCGTCGAGGTCGGACAGGCGCCGCGGGTCTTCCCCTGCCCGGTCGGACAGCCAGATCTCCGGCCGGCCGCTGCGAGCCGAGACGAACGCCAGCGAGAGGCCGTCGGGATGGTAGTCGGCGCCGAACTCCCAGCGGGTCGAGGTCAACAGCGGCTCGCTCCGCGTCTCCCAGGTGATGCGGTCCAGCAGCCGGATCCGCCACAGGTCCTGATCGACCGTCACCTGCTCGTAGACGAGGTCGCCGTTGCCCCGGGCGATGGCGGGATTCCAGGCGAAGACGCCCGGCGGAGTCAGGCGCACCGGCCGACCACCGTCCGCCGCCACCTCCCACAGGCCGAACGCCCCCGCCGGCGCCGCGCCGTAGACGAGGGAGGCTCCGTCGCGGGTCCAGGCCAGGCCCTGCAGACGCTCGAGCCCGAACACCAGTTCGCGGGCGCGGCCGCCCCCGGCCGGCGCCACGAAGATGCCGCTGCCCCCGGTGCGGTCGGTGCCGATCCAGGCGATGCGCGTCCCGTCGGGAGAGAAGCGCGGCTGGATGTCGCCGGCGTCGTCGGGCCGTTCGGCGGCGAAGGGCGTGCGCTCGAGGCTGGCCAGGTCGAGCAGGAAGATCCGGTATCGTCCGGTGGCGCGGTCGGCCGCGGCGAAGGCCAGGCGGGCGCCGTCGGGCGACCAGTCCAGGCCGTCCACCAGATCGGCCACCCGCTGCACGCGGCGCACCGAACCGCCCAGGCCGGGCACGATGCAGATGGTGCTCACGGTGTCGACGGTCTGCACGTAGGCCACCGACTGCCCGTCGGGCGACCACGCCGGCCAGGCGGCCCAGCCCGGCTCGTCGGCCAGGCGCAGGGGCGTCTCGCTGTTGCGCTGCTTGACGTGGATCGCCGAGCGGTCGTCGTCCGGCCCGGACCACGCGAAGGCCACGCGGGACCCGTCGGGCGCCAGCGCCGGGTGGTACTCCCGCCCGGGAAACGACGTCAGGGGCACGGACGCGACGAAGGGCCGGGACCCGCCCGAGGCGTCGGAGCCGGTGCGGAGCAGGCGCGGAACCAGGCCGCCGCCGACCGCCACCGCGCCGACCACGAGGACCGCCGGCC
>JAGRNP010000055.1 GCA_020440705.1 bacterium
CGTCCCCGACCCGTGGGCCATCCGGCGCCGGACCTTCGCCGCGCCACGCGAGCAGGCGGGCGGGGGCCTGCCAGCGATCGCCGCGGACGGGTGCCGGCCACCCCGTCACCCGCAGCACCGCCCGCCCGGTCCAGGTGCGCGTGTGGGCGGGCGACCAGCGGTCCGGAGCGACGGCGGCCGGATGCGACCGCAGGCGCGCCGCGCCGTCGGCGCTCCAGGTCGCCGTTCCCCCCAGGACGAGCAGCGCCGCCAGGACCGGCAAGGTCCGGGACCGCCAGGCCAGCAGGAGCGGGGCGGCGAGGGCGAGCGGAAGCCCCAGCGGGGTGGCCGGGACCTCCGGCCGGACCTGGGCCACCCACGCGCCGGCGGAGGTGCCCAGCAGATGGAGCCCCAGCCAGGCCGCCGCCCAGTGGCGCCGCGCGAAAGCGGTCGCGCGCGCCGACGGGCCCTGCTCCAGGTGGTTCGGGTCTAGGTGCGTTTGAGGGGCAGGATCCGACCGTGTTCGCCGCGCGCGTTCCAGATATGGCATTGGTTGCGGCCCAGGTCCTTGGAGAGGTAGAGCATGGCGTCGGCCTTCCGGTAGAGCTCGAAGGCGTCGGCGCCGGCGTCGGGAAAGGTCACCAGGCCGTAGCTGAACGTCGCGGCCAGGGTGATCGACTCGCTGCCGTGGGTGACGACTTCGCGGAACTCGGCGTCGAGCAGACGCTGCACCACGTCGCGGCCGGCCTCGGGTCCGGTCGCGGGCAGGATCAGGGCGAACTCCTCGCCTCCGATGCGGCAGATGTGGTCGATGCGCCGCAGCTCTTCCTGCAACCGGCGCGCCACCATCTGCAGGGTGCGGTCCCCCATCTGGTGGCCGAGCTCGTCGTTGACCCGCTTGAAGTGGTCGAGGTCGGCGATGATGAGGGTCAGCGGCTCCTCGGAGCGCCGCGCACGCTCGAGTTCGAGGGTGAACTGGGTGTCGAAGAAGGCCCGGTTGGCGACGCCCGTGAGGCTGTCGGTGTGAATGCGATCGTTCACCTCGCGCTGGTGGCGCCAACGCCGGGTGACGAAGCGGGACAGACGCTCGGCCAGGCGCAGCAGCGACTCACGACCCCAGTCGTCGGTGGCGACGAGGAAGAAGACGCCGGCCTCACGTCCCGCGCCGGCCCCGTCCTCGGCGCCGGGCTCCCACAGGGGCACGGCCACGCCGCAGGCCACGGGAAAAGCTTCCGGGCTCTCGTGTTCCGCGGCGTCACGCACCGCGGCCGGGAATTCGCCCGGCACCGGGATCCAGACCGACTGTCCTGCGCGGCGGTGGGCGACCCACAGCGGCTCCGGCCCGTCGCCGGGCCGGAAGACGCGGCGCGTGTCCTCGGGCAGGTTGTCGTGTTCGCCGAGCTGCACGAAGAGGCGGAACTGGGGCGTGAACTTGGCGAGCAGGCGCAGGATCCCGGCGAGGATCGTTCCCTTGTCGCCGCTCTGGGGATCGCCGATCTCGAGGTCCTGGGCATCCTCCATGGCGCCGAGCATGCCGGTGAAGTCGGCCACGTGGTCGGCGCCCACGGCGCTGCGCGGGGCCGGCCGGGTCACGAAGTCCGGCAGGGTGAAGTTGTCGCCCACGCCGCCGATCGGCGCGAGATCGACCACCCGATGGGTGCCCTTCAGCAGGCACAGCGTTCCGATGACCGGCCCCTGGCCGGCGTCCTGCTCCACGGCCACGCGCATCAGGTCGCCGCGCCGGAGCAGTTCCCCCACCACGACCCGCGCCGTGGTCTCGAGCCGGGCCTCGTCGCCGGTGCGGAGTGCCTGGCGGACGGCCTGACGCAGGCGCGGCCCCACGTTCTCGAGGGGCAGTTCTCCGGCGAGGAGGTTGCGCAGCGCGGCAATCCGATTCTGCATGTCGTCCCGAAGTTGTTGAGCATCAACAGGTGCGGCCCCTGGAGGCCCCCGCCGCGCACGGACGCTGCCGTTCGCGGGCGCAATTCGCCACCCCAATTATGACATATTGTTAGGATTTTTTCAAGACATCTGCGTGGCCGGACGGCCCCGGATTTGCTATTTTTCAGGGCCCGACCCGTCCGCTTCCGAACCCCCGACCCGGCGAGCCCGGATCGGCCTTGTCACCGCATCGCAAAGACTTGGGGCGTCGACTCCAAGTGAACAGTCAAGGATGACGATGATCTCCCAGTTTCCGCCCGTCCGGCAACGTCCGCTCCTTTTCCTGCCGCTGCTGGTCGCGCTGGCCGTGTCCGGCGGCTGCGCCGTCCTCAAGCCGGACCCGAACCCGGCGCCCGCGGCGGCCGATAGCGACCCCGAGTCCTCCGTCGGCGTCGCGATCACCGACCTCGACTCGGTGCCGGAACTGATCCTGCCCGCTGACACTACGGCCCCGCTGCTCCCGCTCGGACCCGACGGATACGCCGGACTCGCGGACCTCGAGGCCATGCTGGCCACGGCCATGGAACTCGGTGCCGAGGGCGCCTGGGACGAGGCCGAGGACCACCTCTTCGTGCTGCGCGACGAGGCCCGACGCCCTGCCCCCGCCCAGGCGGACTCCACCTGGCTCGCCCACCGCCGCAGCATCGACCGCCGGGTCGGACTGCTGCGCGCCGTGTTGGCCGAACAGGCCGCCTTCGGGGCCGATCCGGCCGACGCCGATTCCCTGCTCAGCACCGGCTACGGCGTCCTGCTCGCCGAAGGGTTCCCCGATTCGCTGGTGCCTGCTTCCGGGGCGCGCCTCAGCTCCATCACGGCCGACCTGATGAAATTCGACAACAAGGCCGTGCGCCGCTGGGAAGAGTACTTCACCGGACGCGGCCGCCGCTCGTTCCAGACCTGGCTCGACCGGAAGGCCGAGGTGGGGCCGCTGATCGAGGGGATCCTCGTCGAGGAAGGCCTGCCCCGCGAGCTCGTCTATCTCGCCATGATCGAGAGCGGCTTCAGCACCCGCGCCGTCTCGAGCGCCAGCGCCGTCGGGCCGTGGCAGTTCATGGCGCCCACCGCCCGCGACTACGGGCTGCGCGCGAGCTGGTGGGTCGATGAACGGCGCGACCTGGAGATGTCGACCCGCGCGGCGGCGCGCTACATCGGGAACCTGCACGAGCAGTTCGGCGACTGGGCCCTGGTGCTGGCCGCCTACAACACCGGCGGCGGCCGCATCGCGCGCAAGATCCGCCAGCACGGCCACGACAACTTCTGGGACCTGCGTCTGCCCGCCCAGACCACGGCCCACATTCCCAAGTTCATCGCGGCGGCCCGGCTCGGCGCCGATCCGGCGAGGTACGGTTTCACGGTGCCGGACGGCCCGGTGCTGGACTACGACACCGTGCCCGTGGACGACGCCACCGACCTGGCCCTCATCGCGCGCTGCGCCGGGGTCGGCACGGACGACGTCCTGTCCCTCAATCCGGCCCTGTTGCGCGGCGCCTCCCCGCCCGACCTGAAGGCGTACCCGGTGCGCGTGCCCAGCGGCACCGGCCCGCGCGCGCGCCGGGAACTGGCCCGGGTCCCGAGCGACAAGCGGCTCACCTGGCGCCGGCACGAGGTGCGACGCGGGGACACCCTCGGCGGCATCGCCCGCTCCTACGGCACCACCGTCGGGGACATCGCCCGACTGAACAAGCTGAAGGACGTCCACATGATCCGGCCGGGCGACCAGCTGCTGATCCCCATGCCCGCCGAGCTGGCCACCAAGGCGCAGCAGCGCGCGTCCGAGAAGGGCCACTACGTGCCGCCGTCGGGCTACGAGCGCGTCAGCTACAAGGTGCGCCCCGGCGACACCCTCGGGGGCATCGCCCGCAAGCTCGGCGTGACGCTCGCCCACCTGCGCAAGGTCAACAACATCCACCAGACGAATCTCATCCGCCCCGGACAGCGGCTCTACGCCTACCGGCCGCCGAGCGGTTGAGTCCGGCACCGTGCTCCCGAACGCAGAGAAGGTCCCCGCGAGGGGACCTTCTCTGCGCGTGGGACCGGACCGCGTCTAGAAGCGGAACGACAGGCTGATGCGGTGGGTGACCTCGTCGATGTCGAGGGAATCGCCCGCGTAGGCGTAGTCGACGGTCAGCGGGTTGATGCGGAAGCCCACGCCCGCGGTGAGGTTGCCCGCCTCGAAGCCGCTGTCGAAGCCGCCGCGCAGGAAGACGCGCCGGCTGAAGCCGAGCTCGACGCCCAGGTGGGCGTTCGCCGAGAAGCTGCCGGAGGAGAACTGGTCGGCCTCGCCGCGGTTGTCGAAGCGCGACTCGAGGGAGCCCGCCACGGTCAGGTCCATGTTCCAGTCGGACAGGGGCTGACGCCAGGCCAGGGCCGGCACGATGGCCGGCGTGATCAGCTCGTTGCGGCCGGTGCTCCAGCTCAGGTAGGTCGTGGTCACGTCCTGGAACTTGACGCCGAAGTCGAGGCGCTTCCAGATGGCCGGACGCAGCAGCGCGAGGTCGGCCCCGATGCCCTGGCTCGAGTACTTGCCCACGCTCTGGTGCACGTACTTGAGCGTCGCGCCGAGGCGCCAGTTGCCCAGGTTCTCGCCGTACGAGAACATGAGGGCGTACTCCTGGTCGGACTTGTAGATGATCTCGTCCTGGTAGTCGAGCAGCCCGATGATCTCGGTGTCGTCGACCGTGCCGTCGTTGTTCGTGTCGAGGGCGTCGGTGAGATGCTCCGTGAACGGGATGTCGTCGACGCCGAGGCGGATCAGGCTGATGCCGATGCCGCTCGACGCGCCGCCGAGGATGTTCCAGCTCACCGGCTGGGCGTAGGCCGCGAAGTCGCGGTCGATCAGGTCGCCGAAGCGCTCCGAGTGCATGAGCAGGATCTCGCGGCCGGTGAAGTCGGCGAGGCCGGCGGGATTCCAGAAGGTGGCCGAGGGATCGTCGGCCACGGCGGTGAAGGCGCCGCCCATGCCGAGGGCGCGGGCACCGGCGCCGTTCTCCATGAAGGCGCCCGCGTACTTGGTGGCGTGGGCCGGGCCGGCCGCGAGCGCGGCGCCCAGCAGCACGAAGCCCACGATCGACCGGGCGCCCCGGCGCAGGGTGATGGCCGCACGAAGCCGGCGGCCCACAGGACGAACCTGCTTGGTCTGCATGTCTGCCTCGCTAACCAGGGGTAGGTTGGGTATGAGCGATGTGCGCGACTTGATTGGCATTATACGACATCTTCCGCCGCCTGCAAAGCCCCGGCGCCCGCCCGGGCGCCCCGCCCCTACAGGTCGTAGAGCTTGATCTTCCGGTACAGGGTTCGTTCGCTGATGCCGAGCCGGTCGGCGGCCTTGCGCCGGTTCCCGCCCGCCGCCAGCAGGGCGGCCTCGATCAGGGTGCGCTCCGCCGTCTGCAGATCGCCCACCTGGGCGTCCTGCAGGGGGCCGTAGCTGTCATCGGCGCCGAAGGTCTCGACCACCGGACCGCCCGGCCGCACGGGTCCGGCCACGTTCCAGCCGCGGTCGTCCCGCACCCAAGGGGCCTCCGCCAGCAGGGCCTTGATCTCCTTGATGTCCTGCCGGAGCTCGAGCAGGGTGCCCGCCAGGACGCCGAGATCGAGGCCGCCCGCGTCGGGCCGGGGCGCCGGGACCGGCAGGAACGGCGGCCGGCCCCCGTCCCGGCCGAAGCGGAGCTCGGCGGGCAGGTCGGCCGGCTCGATCAGGCCGCGCTGCTTCATCACCACCAGGCTGCTGATCGTGTTCCGCAACTCGCGCACGTTTCCCGGCCAGTCGTGCTCCGCGAAGATCTGCTCGGCGGCCCGGGTTAGCCCCTTCACATGCAGGCCGTGGCGCGCGTTCTCCTGCCCGAGGAAGGCCTGGGTGAGCAGCGGGATGTCGTCGCGGCGGTCGCGCAGGGCCGGCGTCCGGACGACCACCACCTTCAGGCGGTAGTAGAGATCCTGCCGGAAGCGACCGCGGGCCACGTCCTCGGCCAGGTCGCGATGGGTGGCGGCCACCAGCCGGATGTCGCTCGTCTGGACCGCCCGCCCCCCCACCGGCGTGAACTCCCCCGTCTCCAGCGCCCGCAGGAAGCGGGTCTGCATGCCGAGGGGCATCTCGGCCACCTCGTCGAGGAAGAGGGTCCCGCCGTCGGCGCGCCTGAAGACGCCGTCGTGGTCGGCCACCGCCCCGGTGAACGCGCCCTTGGCGTGGCCGAAGAGCTCGCTCTCGAGCACCCCCTCGCTCATGGCCCCGCAGTTGAGGCTGATGAACGGCCCGTCGGCCCGCGCGCTGTTGTCGTGGATCGCCCGCGCCACGAGTTCCTTGCCCGTGCCGCTTTCGCCCAGGATGAGCACGTTCACGTCGAGGGGCGCCGCATGGGCGACGAGGGCGAGCATCTCGACCACCGCCCGGCTGCGACCGACGATGCCGCTGCGCTCCCGCACCTGCCGCAGGCGCAGGGCGCGGCCCACCACCTGGCGGATCTCCTCGGTGTCGGTCTCGGCGGGGAGCACGGTCGGCGAGAAATCCGGCTCGATGGCCGCGAGTTCGGCCGCGCATTCGTCCGGACCGACCACCACCAGGTCGGCGTCGGCGTTCATGGACAGGAACTTGCGGACCACGTGCTTGAAGCGCGGGTAGTCGCGGGTGTCGAAGAGGAAGACCGCCGTCTGGCCGAGACTGATGCGGGCCAGGGCCTCGGACGGGGAGTCGAAGAGGTAGAGCTCGACGTCGGGAAGATCCCAGTCCGCGGCGGCGGCGTACAGGCGGTGGCGACGGCTCAGCAGGACGACGGATTTCACGGGCGGTTTCCTCCGGGGCGGGCGGCGGTCTGACAATATGTCAGGATACACCCGGATCGCACCGTGGCAAGGAGGAATCGGCCGAAAGCCGTACGGCGACGTCAGATGAGGTTGAAGAACGGGGCGGCGCGGCGGATCTCCTCCTGCAGCTCCGGCAGGGAGTTCTCGACCGTGGCCATGTCGACGCCGGCCTCGCGGTGCAGGCGCGCCGGATGGGCGTGCTGCGGATCGAAGCCGAGATCCGAGCGGGGCGGCTCCATGGTGTTGGCCAAGTAGTCGGCCAGGCGGACCAGCGCCACGGCTCTGGCCTCGTCCCCGTCGTCATCGGCCGGTTCGTGGTGGCGACCCGCCGCCGCGACCAGCACGGCGGGAAAACGCCAGGAGCCGGCGAAGGCCTCGCCCAGGCGGGCGTGGTCGCAGCCGAAGGCCTCCAGTTCGGCCTCGACCAGGCTGCGCTGGCCGCGGGCGGCGATCACGCCGGCGTAGCGGTCCGGCGCGTGCAGTTCGAGCACGAACTTGCCGATGTCGTGGAGCAGGCCCGCGGTGAAGACCTCCTCCGGATCGGGATACCCCGTGCCCCGCGCGAGGTGCTTGGCGATCGACGCGGTGACGACCGCGTGGCGCCACAGCTCGCGGTAGTCCAGATGGCCGCCGGCGTCGGCGGCCGCCTTGACCATGACCGCCGCCACCTGCACGCAGATGGCCACCTGGCGCACCGTGCGGTAGCCGAGCACGGCCACGCAGCGGTCGATGTCGCCGATGTCGCCCCGCGGCGAGTAGTAGGGCGAGTTCGCCAGCTTGAGGATCTTGGCCATCAGCGGCGCGTCGCGGCGCACGGCCCGCGCCAGGTCGGCGGCGCCGCTGTCCGGGTCGTCGATGACGTTGAGGATCTCGATGAGCGTCTCGGGAATGGTCGGCAGATCGGTGACGGAGGCGAGCATCGCGTCGACGGCGGCGACGTCGATCAGGGCCCGGTCGGCGACGGCGGGGCTCATGGGATGCTCCTCATACGAAGATCTCCATCTCGCTTTCGAGGGTCTCCTGGAGCACCTCGGCCACGTGTTCGAAGGTCTCGGGCCCGAAGCCCAGGATCTGGTTGGCCGGGCAGTTCATCAGGTCGAGATCCGGATCGTCGATGAAGCCGATGCCCATCTTCTTGCACAGGCGGTTGGCCAGGTCCAGGTAGCAGAGGATCGGGTTCTCCGGCGAGAGCGCCTCGGCGTTGTGGTGATTCAGGATCACGTCCTCGAGCACCGGCGACAGCTTCCACTTGTTCACCAGCAGGGCCCCCACGTGGGTGTGGTCGAAGCCGAGCATCTCGTGCTCGGTCACGTGGAACGGCCGGTTCTCGTTGTAGACGATCTGCACGACCTCGTCGAACTGCTCGGGCACGCGCAGGTTCAGGACCAGCTTGCCGATGTCGTGCATCAGGCCCGCGAGGAAGGCTTCCTCGGCCAGGCTGGGCGCGCGCTCCGCGGCCAGCAGGCGCGCGGCGAAGGCCGACCCGATGGAGTGCTCCCACAGGAGGCGTTCCTTCAGGCCGGTGCGCGACTTGCGCGTGTTGTACAGGTTGCGGGCGGCGCTGGTCACGACCAGGCTGCGGATGGAATTGAAGCCCAGCATCACGATCGCCTCGGTCAGGGTCTTGACCTTGCGGCTGCAGCTGTACATGGCGCTGTTGGCGATCTTGAGGATGCGGCCGGTCATGGCCTGGTCGTCGCTGATGACCTGCTGCAACTGCTTCGCCGACGTGTTGGGGTCGGACGACAGCTCCAGGACCTTGCTCGCGACCTGCGGCATGGCCGGCAGGTCGCGGGTGGTCATGATGATGCTGTGCAGCTTCTCGGCGGTCCTCGGGTCCGCGGTGGCGGTGGCCTCGAGGGTCGCGTCCAGGGTGGTCGTCATGCCGTCTCCAGGTCCAGGGGGGTCCGGGGGGAACCCCGAACGGGCGGTCGGCTAGGCCTGACCGGTTTTGTAGACATAATCGACGCCGCCGGGACCCGCCTTTAGCGGCGAATCGGCCGCGCGGGCCGTGGCAGCCCGCCGGGGACGCAGGGACGAGTGGATCGCATCGAGCCGATCGGCGGCCGCACGCAGGCGGTCGCGCATCTCGCGCAGGTCGGGGCCGGCGGGGAGCGGCCCGTCCGGAGCCTCGGCGGGGGCTGTCGCGGGCTCGGGCCGGGACGCGACCGGGGCCGGCGCGGCGGCGTAGCCGGTCTCGGTCAGGGTGATGCCGCTGGCGCGGGCCCGGGCGCCGCGGCGCAGGCCCGGCAGGCGCAGACCGGGAAGGCGGTCGCCGACCATCCGCCTGACCTGGAAGACGATGGACACCGAGAGCAGGGTCAGGCCCAGGGCCACGGCGGTGATGGCGCCCCAGAAGACGAGGCCCTGTCCGGCGAAAAGTTGCTGAATGAGATTCCAGTCCACGTCGTGCTCCCGTCCTCTAGACCCGCATGTCGATCAGGCGGCCCAGGATCTCCTCCTCGGCCTCGTCGCCCTCGGCCGCCGCCTCGTCGCCGGCGCCGTCCTCGTCGCTGCCCAACAGCCTGCGGTTCCGGCGCAGCCGCCGCCGCTTGCGCTTGTCGGGATCCTTCCGGTCGGGGTCGACCCTGTCCTGCGTCGCCCCCTCGGCCTCCTTGACCCGGTTGACCCGGATGTCGTCGTCCTGCTGCAGGCGTTCGGGGATCGGCGCACCCTGCTGGGCGGCCTGCTGCCCCTTGGCCTGGGTCTTGGCCACGCTCCCCATCTGGGACAGGGTCGTGGGCAGGGAAACTCCGTCACCGGCGGCCATGGCGCCCTCCCGCGGCCCTAGCCGCCCAGGCCCGGCCAGCCGCCGTGGGTCAACCACGCGATCAGCGAGCCGATGTGGCACAGGGTCAGGCAGGCCATGACGTTCACGGGCTCGGTCGATCCGGGCGTGCCGCCGCCGACGGGCCCCCGCTCCTTCTCCGACTCGGCCTCCTGCCGCTGCCGGATCTGGCGCGTGATCTGGCCGATCGAGCTCTTGCCCTCGTGGCGGTCGATCTTGCCCTTCAGCCGCAGGATCGCCTTGGTGTGGATCTGGCAGACCCGACTCTCGGTGACGGCCAGGATCTCCCCGATCTCCTTGAGGGTGAGTTCCTCGTAGTAGTAGAGCACCAGCACCAGCTGCTCCTTCTCGGGCAGTTCGGACATGCGGGTGCCGATGAGGTTCTTCATCTCCTGGCGGGCCAGGACCTGCTCCACGTCCTCGGTGCGCGGGTCGGCGAGGTAGTCGCCGAGGGTGGTGCTGTTCTCGCTCTCGTCACCGCTGGTGTCGGCGTCGAGGCTCATGATGGTGGCGATGGAGACCTCGCCCACCATGCCGTCCAGTTCGCTCAGGTCGATCTCCAGGTGGCGGGCGACCTCGGCGTCGGTGGCCGGGCGGCCCAGCTGCACCTCGAGGCTGCTGTAGGCCTCCTCGAGCTGCTTCGCCTTGCGGCGCAGGGAACGCGGGAACCAGTCCTGGCTGCGCAGTTCGTCGAGGATCGAGCCGCGGATGCGCGGGATCGCGTACGTCTCGAACTTGATGCCCCGCTCGCAGTCGAAGTTGTCGATGGCCTGGATGAGGCCGAGCAGGCCGGCGCTGATCAGATCATTGAACTCCACGTAGTGCGGCAGACCGATGGCCATCCGACCGGCCACGTACTTGACGATCCGGGCATAGATATTGACCAGGTCGCGGCGCGCCTCCTCGCGCGCGGCGGGGTTCTGCTTCTGGCGGCAGCGGTCCCAGACGTCCTGGTGCGGGATCTGCATCGTATCGGTCATCGGTGAGCCTTTCTGGTCTGAAGTGCTGTCCGGGGAAAGCAGGTTCCGTGCCATGCCTCCGGGACCGCCTGATCCTCAGTCAATCCTTTGTGCCGTATCATTTTGCAGCCTTCTCGCCCGCGGCCGGCGGCGTCTCGTCGCCGGCAGATCCGGGCTTCTCCATGGCGCCGACGAGCCGCACGACCAGGGCCATGCCCGCGCCGAGGAAGTAGAAGGCGAGGTAGCTGATGAACATGCGCTTGAGCGTGGTGAAGGTCCCCCAGTCCTGCCAGAGGCCGGCCACCAGCGCGATCAGGGCGGCCCCGAGGGCCAGGGTGTGGATGACGATCTGCATCACCAGGCGACTTCCAGGGCGGCGCCGACGGCCGGCACGCCCGCTTCGAAGGTGTCGCTGCCGTCGGCGACGGGGCCGGCGGTGACGGAGGCCGCGAGCATGGCGTCCAGCAGGGTCTCGCTCTGGGCGATCTCGAGCCCGTCCCCGCCGCTGCGCGGGCGCGCGCCGACGAGGCTCACGGGCACCGGCACGCTGGCCAGCACGTCGAGCATCTTGGCCGGGCGCGTCGTCATGTCGGTGCGGCTGAGCACGATCCAGTCGCAGTTCCAGGTGCGGGCCGCGGCGCGCAGACCGGCCATGTCGCGGGGATCGCGGTCCAGCGGCACCAGCAGGTGCCGGTGGAAGGTGGCGTTGCGCGCGAGCCAGGCATGCACCGGGCCGGACTCGTCCATCTCGGCGCTGCCGAGGGCGGGCATGTCGACCAGCACCACGTCGTAGCCGGCCAGGTGGTCCTCCAGCTCGGCCAGCTGCCCGGCCTTGCGGATCACGGCGGCGTCGAAGCCGCCGGTGGCGGCCTCGCCCTGCAGCCGGCGCACGTCGCCCCCGTGGGGCGGCATCAGGCTCAGCACGAGGGTGCGGCGGCCGCGCTGCTGCAGCAGTCCCGCCGCGGTCAGCACCAGATCGGTACGTCCGCTCCCGGCGTCGCCCAGGAAGGCATGGCAGCCGTAGAAGTCGTCCCAGGTGCAGTTGCTGGCCTGGACGCTGTCCGCCAGCCAGGTCACCGCGGCGGGACGATCGTGGGGGTCGAGCCCGGTCTCGGAGACGAAGCGGGTCAGCAGGGTCTCCACGGCCTCGGGGCTGGCGCCGTTCTCCATCAGGGTCTCGGCGACCCGGTTGTCGCAGTGGGGCCGGACATGGCGCGTCAGGCGCGCGTGGTCCGCGGCGATGGCCGCCACGAGCTCCTCGATCCGCGCCACCTCGGCCAGGATCTCCCCCGACGCGTCCGGACGGGCGGTCGCACCCCGGGCCGCGAGGCTGCGGGTCGCGCGCGGGCGCGCCGCGGCCGGGGCCGGATTCGTCGTCTCGTCGCCGGGCAGCTGGACCGTGACCTCGATGCGCCGCTCATGGCCGAGCCCGAGTTCCTGGCGCTGGTTCACCGTGCGGGTGCCGAGGATGACGGCGTCTTCGCCGTAGTCCTGGCGCACGATGCGGTACGCGTCCTTGAGGGTCGCCGCGGTCACGACGACCGGGGCTCCGTCAGGCCTGGGCCTGCTGGTGCTGCGGGCTGGCATGGGTCACCACCGTTCCGGCCGAATGGATCTGCACCGAGCTCGCGACCTCGGAGTAGCCCATGACGGCCAAGTTGGGATAGGTCGGCTCGACGAGCCGCTTGACGAACAGGCGAATCGGGGTCGGCACCAGGAGGACCGGCGGCGGACCGCTGGAATAGGCGGCGCGCAGCACGTTCTCGAGGCTGCCGAGGAAGTTGCGGGTGAACATGGGCTCGAGCACGACGCCGCCCGCCGACTCGGAATCGCGGGCCGCCTGCATCAGCACGCCCTCGACCTCCGGATGCAGGGAGACCACGTGCATGCGGCCGTCGGCCTCGGTGTAGAGCGCCGTGATCGAGCGGCAGAGGGCCTCGCGCACCTTGCCCAGCAGGGAGTCCGTGCCCAGACCGGTGCCGGCGAAATTGGCGAGGGTCTCGAGAATCGTCGTGATGTCCCGCACCGGCACGCGCTCGTGCAGCATGGCCCGCAGCACGTTGTGCAGGGTGTTGACCGGCACCTTGTCCGGGATGAGGTCCTCGATCAGGCTCGGTGCGAACTCGCGCACCGACTCGCACATGTCCTTGACGTCCTGCCGGCTGAGCAGCTCGTCGGCGTGGCCGCGGATCAGTTCGCTCAGGTGGGTGGCGAGCACGGCGGCCGGCTCGACGACCGTGTAGCCCTCCATCTCGGCGCCGGTCTTGGCGTCCTTCTCGATCCAGACCGCCGGCAGGTTGAAGGCGGGCTCGGTGGTGGCCTCGCCCTTGAGCGGGCCGGCGTCCGGACGCGTGCTCATGGCCAGCAGCAGCCCCGGCCTGAGGGCCGCCTGGGCGATGCGCACGCCCTTCAGCTTGATGACGTACTCATGGGCGCCGAGCTGCAGGTTGTCGCGCACGCGGATCGGGTGGATGAAGATCCCCAGCTCCGACCCCACCTGCCGCCGGATGTTGCCCACGCGGTGCAGCAGGTCGCCGCCGCGGGACTCGTCGACCAGGGGGATCAGGCCGTAGCCGATCTCCAGCTCGAGCTTGTCCAGCACGAAGAGTTCCTCGCCGCGGATGCCCTCGGGCTCCTCGTCCGCCTGGACCTCGGCCGCGGCGACGGCGTCGGCCTGGGCGGCCTCGGCGTCGTCGTACGCCGCCACGCGGCGCCCCATGACGAAAGCCGCCACGGCGGTGGCCACGGCGAAGAAGAAGAACGGCCCCGTGGGCAGGCCGGGGATCAGGGCCAGGGCCACCATCGCGCCCGACGCGAGATAGAGCGCCTTCTGCTGGCGGAAGATCTGCAGGGTCAGGGTCTCGCCCAGGTTCAGCGAACCGGACGACCGCGTGACCACGAGGCCGGCGCTGGTCGAGACGAGCAGGGCCGGGATCTGGCTGACGAGGCCGTCGCCCACGGTCAGGATGGTGAAGCGCCCGAGGGCCTCGCCCGCGGGCATCTTCATCTGGAGCATGCCGATGATGAAGCCGGCGGCGATGTTCACCACCGTGATGATGATGCCGGCGATGGCGTCGCCCTTGACGAACTTGCTGGCACCGTCCATGGCGCCGAAGAACTCGGCCTCGCGGGCGATCTCCTCGCGCCGCTGGCGGGCCATCTTCTCGGTGATCATGCCGGCGTTCAGGTCGGCGTCGATGGCCATCTGCTTGCCGGGCATGGCGTCGAGGGTGAAGCGGGCCGCGACCTCGGCGATGCGGCCGGAACCCTTGGTGATCACCATGAAGTTGATCACGACCAGGATGATGAAGACGATGACCCCGATGACGTAGTTGCCGCCGACGACGAAGTCGCCGAAGCTCTGGATCACCTGGCCGGCGTCGCCCCGGCTGAGGATCAGGCGCGTCGAGGCCACGTTCAGGGAGAGGCGCATCAGGGTCAGGATCAGCAGCAGCGACGGGAAGGCATTGAACTGCAGGGGCTCCTTCAGGTAGAGCGAGACCAGCAGCACCGTGACCGAGAAGGCGATGCTGAAGGTCAGCATCATGTCGAGCATGACCGGCGGCACCGGCACGACCATCAGGCCGAGGATGACCAGCACCGCGGCGGCGCTCAGCACGTTGCTGTTGCTGAGGATCAGATCCCGGTTGATGACCTTTTCGTCTGCCAACTCGCTGCTCCTGCTTCCGGTCGGATGCTATCAGGCCCGCTTCAGGCGGTAGACGTAGGCGAGCACCTCGGCGACGGCCTGGAAGAGGCTCTCGGGGATCATGCGCCCCACCTCGACCTGGCGGTACAGCCCGCGCGCCAGCGGTTTGTTCTCGATCACCGGCACGCGGTGCTTGCGCGCGATCTTCTTGATGACCTGGGCCAGGTTGTCCTGCCCCTTGGCCACCACCAGCGGGGCCGCGCTGCCCGGCTCGTACCGGATCGCCACCGCGTAGTGGGTCGGGTTCGTGATGACCACGTCGGCGCGCGGCACGTCGGCCAGCATGCGCTTGCGCGCCATCTCGAACTGCAGGCCCCGGATCCTCGCCTTGATCTGGGGATCGCCCTCGAAGTCCTTGTTCTCCTGCTTGACCTCGTACTTGGTCATCTTGATGCTCTCCTCGTACCGGTGCTTCTGGAAGAACCAGTCGGCGATGGCGATCAGGGCCATCAGGAAGAGCAGCTTGGCCATGAGCTTGACGAAGGTCAGCTTGGCGGTCGCCACGACCGCAGGCAGGCTCAGCAAGGGCAGGGCCACCAGGTCGGAAAAGGCGTTTTTGACCGTCACGTAGGCCAGGAGGCCGATGACGGTGATCTTGGCCAGGTTCTTGACGAGTTCGAAGAAGGCCGTCACCTGGACGAATTTCTTCAACCCCGGCAAGGGGTTGAGCTTCTCGGGCCGGAACTGCATGGCCGCCGGCGTGAAGCGGAAGCCGAACTGGATCACGTTGCCGCCGAAGGCCGCCACCAGGGCACCGCCCAGCAGCGGTCCCATGGCCAGGACCAGCACCTCGACGTTGCCGCGCAGCAGCTCGCGCACGCCGAACTGGTTCTCCGGGGCCAGGATGTGGGCCTGCCCGAGCAGGTAGCCCGTGTTGCGCCCGAGGACACGCACGAAATGACCGCCGCTGGCGACCAGCAGGGTCATGCCGACCAGGAGCAGGATGGCCGAACTGACCTCCTGGCTCTTGGGAACCGATCCCTTCTCCCGCGCCCGGTCCCGTTGCCTGCCGGAGCCTTTTTCTGTCTTCTCGCCGCCCTCGCCGTCCGCCATCGCTCACCTCCTCCGGGTCGTGGCCCCGTGGGCCCGCGTGCAGGGCGCCTGGTCCCGCCCGCCGGCGGGGCGCCCGGTGCGCCGCCTCAGCTGAGGGCGAGCAGCACCCGGTCGAGCTGGTCGCCCAGCCCCGCGATCAGGCCGATCGCGACCGTCTTGAAGAACACCAGGGACAGCCCGAAGGTCATCAGGCCGACCGCGATCTTGATGGGGAAGCCCACCACCAGCACGTTCAGCTGCGGGACGGTCTTGACGATGACGCCCATGGACGCCGAGACCAGCAGCAGCACCACGATCACCGGGGCGGCGATGCGCACGCCGGTGGTGAAGATCGAGCCGTACTCCTGCAGCAGGTACCAGGCGCCCGCCGCCCCGTCGACCGGGGCGAACGGCGGCACCGCCACGCAGCTCTGGTACATGGCCGCCAGCAGCACGTGGTGGGCGCCGGTGGCGAAGAAGATCATCACCGTCAGGATGTAGTAGAGCTGGCTGATGACCGAGACCTGCGCGCCGGTGGCCGGGTCGAAGGCGTTCACGATGGAGAACCCGATCTGCATGCCCGCCACCTCGCCGGCGAAGCGCACCGCGGTGAAGACCAGGTTGATGGTCAGGCCGAGCATGGCGCCGACGACCAGCGAGCGGGCCGCCTCCACCACGAGCAGCTGCCAGCGCAGGTCGACGATGCCCGCCGGCACGGCCGCGCGCACGGCGGGCGCCAGCGCGCCGGCGAAGCAGAACGCCAGGGCGAAGCGCCACAGGGGCGGCACCGAACGGATCTCCAGCAGGGGCAGCGTGGCCGCGAGCACGGCGAAGCGCACGAAGAGCGCCGCCGTGACGGCCATGAGGGTGATGTCGAGTTCGAACTGCACGGCGCCTACATGTTCGCGATGCGCGCGAACATGGCCTCGGTGAAGGAGGTCAGCTGGGAGATGGCCCAGGGCAGGCTCAGGATGAGCACCACGAAGACGGTCAGGATCTTCGGCACGAAGGTCATCGTCATCTCGTTGATCTGGGTCGCGGCCTGGAACACCGAGATGGCCAGGCCGACGAGCATGCCGGCGATGAGCATGGGCCCGGCGACGAAGATCACCGTGCGCATGGCGTATTGGCCGATTTCGATGACGGTTTCAGCGGTCATGGGGGTCCTTTCCCGCTACTGGAACGCCTGCACGAGGCTCTTGACGACGAGGAACCAGCCGTCGACGAGCACGAAGAGCAGGATCTTGAAGGGCAGACTGATCAGCACGGGCGGCAGCATCATCATGCCCATGGACATGAGCACCGACGCGACGACCATGTCGATGATGAGGAACGGGATGAAGAGGATGAAGCCCATCTGGAAGGCCGTCTTCAGCTCGCTCAGCACGAAGCTCGGCACCACGACGAGCATGGGCAGGTCGACCGGGTCCTCGGGGGCCACGGTCTCGGTCAGGTCGAGGAACAGGGCCACGTCCTTCTCGCGCACCTGGCCGAGCATGAACTCCTTCAGGGGGGCCTGCACGCGGGTGAAGGCCTCCCCCTGGCTGATCTCCTCGGCCAGGAAGGGCTGCAGGGCGTTCGTGTTCATCTCGCTCAGCACGGGCGACATGACGACGACGGTCAGGAAGAGCGCCAGCCCGATGATGATCTGGTTGTTGGGCGCCTGGTTGGCGCCGATGGCCTGGCGCAGGAAGCCGAGCACGATGACGATGCGGGTGAAACTGGTCAGCAGGACCAGGAACGCCGGCGCCAGGGAGAGCACCGTCATCAGCAGCAGGATCTTCAGGGCCGAGTCCATGGTCTTCGGACCGCCGGCCCCCTCGAGGGTGAGCGTCATGGCCGGCGACGGCGCCGGGGTCGTGTCGATGGGCCGGATGGCGCCGCCGGACACGCCGGTCGGCGGGGGCGCGGCGGCGTCCTGGGCGGCGGCGCCGGCCGACAGACCGGACAGCAGCACCGTGGCCACCAGGAAGGCGAGCAGGACGCGGGAGCGGATGCGGGTGGTGCGGGTCAAGGTCAGCTCCGGGGCCGGGGTGAACCACACCGGTGCCGGGCACCGGTTTCTCGGCGTGGAGTCGCAATGGCCGTGCCCGTCCGGCGCTCGCCGCAACGGCCTCCAGGACCTACTTAAGATGTTGTACGGGAATCATTTGAGTTGCGGCGCCGGCAATCCGGAGAGGCGGCGGGACCGGCGGGACGGCTCGCTCCCGCCGTCCCGTGCTCAGAAACTGGTCAGATCGGAGGGCGCGCCGGACCGGCGCGGCAGCGTCCAGCCGCCGGGCAGAAATCGTTGCCAGGAGGGCGTTTCGGACACGTGCGGGTCCCCGCTGCGGGACGCCTCCCACGCCGCGAAGCTGTCGTCCTTGAGGCGCACCATCGCGTTCTCGTGCCGGTAGATGTAGTGCACCTCGTCGCCGAGGCGGAGCACCTGGATCTCGCGCTTCGGCCCGAGGGGCCAGACGGTCAGCATCTGGGCCTCGGCGGCGCCGTGGCGGCGGTTCAGTCGGCCCAGCAGCTTCAGCACCACGACGAGCAGGCCGAAGACGGCGAGCAGGCCGCCGAGGGTCTGCCACCAGGAGATGCCCCCGCCCTGGAAGGTGGTGCCGGCGTCGACCGCGGCCAGGTGGAACACGGCCGGCATCACAACACCCGCTTGAGGCGTTCGACACGGTTCAGGAGCTTGGTGATCCGCACGGCGAAGTGGTCGTCGACCACCACCACCTCGCCCGTGGCCAGCAGCGCACCGTTGACGAGGATGTCCACCGGTTCGCTCGTCTGGCGGCCGAGCTCGACGACCGAGCCCGTCGAGAGGTTCAGCACGTCCCGGAACTTGAGCTGCGCACGGCCGAGTTCGACCGAGATCTTCAGGTTCACGTCGAGCAGCATGTCCAGGTTCTCGGCCTGGGGCACGTCGGCCCCGAGATCCTCCAGGAGCGAGCTGGACTCGGCATCGGCGACGGCGGTGCCGCCGTCCTCGCCCGTCGGGTTGAAGTCGTCGTGGGACATGGAAGCCTACTCCTTGTTCAGCTGCTGGATCAGTTTCACCGCGCGGTGCTGCCCGACGCGTCCGGCGTCGCCCAGCCACGCCTCCTGGCCCTCGATGTGCACCTTCAGCGGCGCGTCCACGACCTGCGGCAGGTGGATCAGGTCCCCCACCGCCAGGCTGAGGACATCCTCGAGGGTCGCGGAGATTTCTCCAAGATTGACAACGAGTTCGCTTCCCGTGGTGCGCACCATATCGAGGATCTTGCGACGGTCTTCGCGCAGTTCGCTCGGCGTCCGCAGTTCGATGGCGTCCTGGGGATCGAACACGTCCCGCACCGGCCCGAAGGCCGGCAGGGGGATGGCGATCTCGACCGGTCCCTCGACCGTGTCGAGCTTCACCTGGAACTTCATGATGATGAGCGATTCGCCCTCGGCGATGCCGCTCAGGTAGTTCGGGTTGTTCTCGAGCCCGACGAAGCCCGGGTCGAGCCGGACGAGCTTCATGGCGCTCTTGCGCAGGATCTCGAGGAAGCGTTCGACGAGACCGGCGTTGATGCCGCGTTCGATCTCCGTGAACTCCCGCACCGTGTCCTCGGACACCGGCGCGCCGCCCATGAGCTTCTTCATGAAGACGAAGCACAGGCCGAGGTCGATGTGCAGCAGGGAGTACCCCTTCAGGGGCGCCAGGGTGACCATCGAGGCGCAGGTGGGGTTCGGCAGCTCCTCCAGGTACTCGCCGAAGGTGCACTGCTGCAGGCCCTTGTAGTCGATGCTGGCGGTCATGCGCAGCAGGCTCGTGAAGTCGATGCCCCCGGTCTTGGCGAAGTTCTCGGCCATGGACTGCAGGTTCTGCTCGAAGGTGCGCGAGATGTTGTGGGGCCGGTTGAAATCGTAGGTGCGCGGCCCGTCGACGGCGAGGTCGGCGTCCGACTGGGCGTTCAGCACCTCGTCGAGGTCCATGCCGGTGCCGTCCACGGCACCGACGAGGTCCTCGGCCGCCCCGATGGCGGCGTCGAGATCCAGGTCGTCGTATTCGTTGTCCAGGTCTTCGGGTGCCACGGCGCGCCTCTTCCTACTGGACGACCAGGTCGGAGAAGTAGATGTTCATGAGGGTGCCCTCGGGCATCTTCTCGCTGATGCGGCGGAAGATCTCGTCGCGCAGCCCCTTCTTGCCCTCCGGGTGGCTGAGCTCCTCGGCCGTCTTGTTCGAGAGGGCCATGATCACGATGTCGCGCAGCTGGGGCAGGCGCGTGGCCACGATGTCGGCCGTGAGCTGGTCCTTGACCTCGAGGTTGACGTTGATGCGCAGGTAGCGGGGCCGCTTGCTCTCGCCGGCCAGGGTGACGATGATCTCCTCCAGGCCCACCAGCACGCCCAGATCGGACACCTCGAGGGCCTTCGACTCCTCGGCCGCCGGCTGGGTCGCCGCGGCGTCGGCCGCCTGGACGCCCAGCTTGGGCAGGATCAGGAACTGGGTCAGCCCGATGGCCACCAGGGCCTGGACGATCACGATGACGCCCAGCAGGATGGCCTTGTTCTCGAAAATGGCGAGCTTGGACTTGCCGCCCGCTTCCACCACTTCGTCGTCTTTGTCGGCCATGGTCGGCTCCTTGGGCTTTACTTGCTGACCGGCAGCGTTCCCAGCCGCCCGGTCACCGGGTTGATAATTGGCCGCACCGGCGGCTTTTCGTCCGTTTCGTGCCGTTCGGTCTCCTCGAGTCGCTCGAGCCTGACCGGCGACTCGCTGAACGGCAGTTCCCGTTCCTCGAGCAGGTCTCCCTGGTTCAGATGCAGGAAGATCTCCACCCGGCGGTTCTTTTCGCGTCCCTCGGCCGTGGCGTTGTCGGCGATGGGGTGGAATTCCCCGTAGCCGGTCGCCGCGATGCGCTCGGGCGGCATGCCGATGCTTTGAAAGTATCGTGCCACGGTGACGGCGCGGGCCGCCGAAAGCTCCCAGTTCGAGGGGAAGCGCGGCGAGTTGATGGGCACGTCGTCGGTGTGGCCGTCGATCTCGACCTTGTAGGGGAACTTGGTGAAGAAGCGCGCCATCTCCTCGAGCACGCCCTTGGGTTCCTCGGCCAGGTCGGCGGTGCCCGATGCGAAGAGGAACGGCGCCTCGAGCCGGAAGAGCACCCCCTGCTCCTTCACCTCGACGGCGATCTGCTCGTCCAGGTTCGCCTCGAGGATGAACTTCTCGACGTTGCGGACCTCGTACAGGACGTCCGCCTCCTCGTCGCTGGGGTCGTGGTTGGGAATCAGCGGGTCGTTGAACTGGATGACCGACTCGGGGGTGGCCAGGACGCCGAAGGCCTCCTTGAGGGAGTTGGCGGCCTGCTCGAACTTGGTCTCCTGCATGGACGAGAAGGAGACGATGAGCACGAAGAACGTCAGCAGGAGGCTCATCATGTCCCCGTAGGTCATGACCCAGTCGTCGAGCCCCTGCTTGATGATGATGTTCTTCTTCTTCTTCGCCACGGCGGGCCTCCCGGTACCGACCGGATCGGTCGCTCACGCGGGGACCGATCAGGCCGCCTTTTCCTTCTTGGCGTCGACCTTGTCGCGCATGGCGGGCGACAGGAAGGACTTCAGCTTCTCCTCGACGATCCGCGGGCTGTCCCCGCTCTGGATCGCCATGATGCCGTCGATGATCATCCCCTTGATCATCATCTCCTCCTTCGAGCGGGTCTCGAGCTTCCCCGAGAGCGGCAGGAAGAAGGCGTTGGCGAGCACGGCGCCGTAGAACGTCGTGATCAGGGCGGTGGCCATGCCGGCGCCGATCTGGGTCGGGTCCTCCAGGGAGGAGAGCATGTTCACCAGGCCGATCAGGGTCCCGATCATGCCGAAGGCCGGGGCGAAGGTGCCGCCGGCCGAGAGCACCTTGGCGCCCTCGCTGTGCCGGGCCTCGATCTGTTCCACGTCCGTCTCGAGGATCTTCTCCAGGAGCTGGGGATCGGTGCCGTCCACGGCCAGGCGCAGGCCCTTGCGCAGGAAGGCGTCCGTCTCGTTCTCCGAGTCCTCCTCCAGGGCCAGCATGCCCTCCCGCCGGGCGCGTTCGGCGTAGCGCACCATCTTGCCGATGACCTCGTCCGGGTCGTCCAGCTTGAAGAGGAAGGTCTTCTTGAAGACGCCCACGAGGCCCAGGATGCGCGGCAGCGGGAAGTTGATCAGGAGCGCGCCGATGGTGCCGCCGACGACGACCGCCACCGAGGGCATGTCGATGAAACCGCTCAGACTGCCGCCCAGCAGGATCGACCAGACGATCAGGCCGAAGGCGACGGCAATCCCAACTACGGTTGCGATATCCACTTGCGAGCTCCCTGGTTCCTTGCGGTCGTCCCTTGCGCGGGACGGGGCTTCCTACCCCTCGAAGACCGAGCCGGTCCCTCCGGTCGGGATCGGGTAGATGCGCGCCTTGGCGCGGTACCCGACGGCCATCCTGATCACCTCGTCGAGATCCTCGAGCACCATGATCTTGCGCCCGGTCGTCAGGCTGATCAGGGTGTCGGGGGTGGACTCGATGAACTCGATCAGATCGGCGTTCACCACCAGCTCCCTGCCATTTAGTTTCGTGACTTTAATCATGAACTTTAGCTCCCAGACGAGGATTCTCCGGGTGCGGGCGGCCGGCGACCGGTCATGCCGCCGGGCCCGCCCACGGATCTAACCCCCCTGTCGGGCCGCCACCTAGCGGACCAGGTTGACCAGTTCCTGCATGACCTGGTCGGCGGTCGTCACCACCCGGCTGTTCGCCTGGAAGGCGCGCTGGGCCACGACGAGGTTGGTGAATTCCTTAGCCAGGTCGACGTTGCTCGTCTCCAGGGCCCCGGGCACCAGCGAGACGCCGTTCCCCTCGCCGGCGAACATCTCGATGGCCTGGCCCGAGTTGCCGCTGCGACGGTAGGTGTTGTTGGCGTCGCGGGTCAGGCCGTCGGCGTTGCTGAAGGTGGCCAGGCCGATGCGGGCGATGGCCTGGGCCGTGTCGTTGCTGAAGATGCCGGTGATGGTGCCGGTCTGGTCGATGTTGAAGTCGACCAGGGTGCCGGTGCCGTAGCCGTCGGCGATCGACTGCAGGTTGCCCGTGCCCTCGAACTGGGTCAGGCCGGTCAGCGCGCCGATCTCACCGTAGTCGACCATCAGCTCGACGTTGGCCGCGCCCTCGGTCCCGGCCGCCTGCGGCTCGAAGACCAGCGTGCTGCTGCCGTCGTCGAAGGTGAAGCTGTTGATGGAGCCGGTGTCGCTGAAGCGGGCCCGGCCGCTGCCGCCGTTGATGATCGTCTCGCCGCCCTCCATCTCCGCGTTCCAGATCCACTCGTTCTCGCCGGGCACCTTCTCGAAGGAGAACGAGATGGTGTGCTCGCCGCCGAGGCTGTCGTAGACGGTCGTCGCCATGGAGAAGGTCTTCTGGTCGCTCGCCTGCTGGGTCTGGGCGAAGTTGAAGGCGTTCTCGAGGGTGCTGTTGATCGTCGACTCCTGGCTGATCGAGATGTCGCTGATGGCCGTGGTCGTGCCGACCTCGCCCTGCACCACGATCTGGCCCTGGTCGTTCACGATGACGGGGTTCGAGTTGATGTTCAGGCTGTTCTGCAGGGTCTGGGCCAGGTCGCCCAGGGTCGTCGTCGCGTCGATGTTCAGGTCGACCGGATCGACCTGGTTGCCGCCCACCGAGCCCCCGATGGCCAGGATCGGCGAATCGGCCGGATCGAGATCGAGGCTGTTTCCGTCCTGGTCGAACATGGCCGTCAGCAGGTCGTTCTCGTCGGCGTAGGCCCGCAGCTCGGACGACGCCTCGGTGGCGCCGTCGGCGATCACCGAGTTGAAGGAGAAGTTGGTGTTGAACTGGGTGCGGCCCACCACCGTGAGGCTGAAGCCCTCGATGTCGACGCCCGAGGCGTTGGTGGCGTTCACGGCGCCGGTGGCGCCGTCGATGGCCAGGGTGATGTTGGCGGCGGTGTTGTTCAGGGAGGCCTGTACGGCGTCCACCATCTCCTGGTAGGTCATGCCGTCGGTGATCGTCACCGAGACCGCCCCGATGTCCGCGCCGCCCATGCGGCCGTTGATGCGGATCACGTCGCCGGCGCTCAGGCCCAGGCTGCCGTTGCTCTCGCCGCTCATCTCGGTCAGCACGTCGGCGCCGGCGGCGGCGACCAGGAACGACGGGCTCTCCATGATCGTGCCCTTGGCGTCGCTGGCGCTGTCGAGGTTGCCCATCAGGGAGACCGTGGTCGAGGGCGAGGCCGGCACCACGAGGCCCGGATCGATGAAGATGTCGGTCATGGGCCCCGAACCGATGTTGCCCATGGTGTCGGCCATGACGCCCTGCACGCGCAGACCCGTCGACGGGTTCACGAGCACGTTCTCGCTGTCGAGGCCGAAGATGCCGGCGCGGGTGTAGACCCGGCTGGCACCGTCGCTCAGCACGAAGAAGCCGGGGCCCTGGATGGCCAGGTCGGTCTTCTTGCCGGTGGTCTGGAAGTTCCCCTGGGCGAAGTTCGTGTCGATGCTCGCCACGGTGGTGCCGAGGCCGATCTGCTGGGGGTTGGTCCCGCCCAGGCCGCCGGCCACGGGGCGACTCGCCGACTTGATGGTCTGGGTCAGCATCTCGTTGAAGGTCACGCGACCCGACTTGAATCCCGTCGTGTTGCTGTTGGCAATGTTGTTGCCGATCACGTCGAGGTTCGTCAGGTTGGCACCCAGACCGGAAACGCCGGAGTACAGGGACTTGAACATGGGGGTCCTCCTGTTAAAGGGCCGTCGGCCACGCGGGCCGGCGGGTTCGTCAGCTCACCTTGTAGATTTCCGAGACGTAGTACTCCAGGCCGCCGACCATGACGACGGCCTGGTTCGATTCGTAGCGCAGCCCGTCGACCGGGCCGGTCATCAGGGTCGCGAAGTCCAGGGCCACGCCCGCGCTGTTCTCCACCTCGACGCGCAGGGTGTAGTCGCCGTCCTCGGCGACGGTGTCGTCGTCCAGCTTGCCGTTCCAGGTCACGTCGTTCAGGCCGCCCGACAGGCTCTTCTGGTAGGTCGCCACGACCTTGCCGCTGCCGTCGAGGACCTCGATCGTCGCGGTGGCCGGGCCCTCGACGGCGATCATGTTCTCGCTGGCGACACCGTCCGTGAGGTCGAGCTTGTTGCCTTCGACGGTCACGTTCTTGCCGACGAGGCCGAGCATGGTCGTGTTGTTGATGGCCTGGCCCACCAGGAGGTTCTCCTCCAGGTTGGCGTTGGTCTGCTCCATCTCCTCGAGCATCGTGAACTGCGTGATCTGCGTGGTGAACTGCTGGTTGTCCATGGGGCTGAGCGGATCCTGGTTCTGGATCTGCGCCACCAGCAGCTGCATGAAGTCCACCTTCGAGACCTCGGAGTAGTCGCGCGCGGCGGCGCCGACGACCGGACCGGTGGTGGTGGTCACTCCCGCGATGGGCATGTTCTATCCCTCCTCGCCGGCGGGGCCGGCCAGTTCCCAGTTCATGACGCTCTCCCAGTTCTCGCGCATGCGGCGCTCGTGTCCCGAGCGCTCCTGCCGCTCGTGGTGGCCGTCCCGCTCGCCATCCTTCTGGCCCTGGTCGCGCCGGCCGTCGGACCGGTCGTCCTGACGCTGCTCCTGGCGGGCGTCCTGGCGCGTGTCGGTGCTCTCGCGGCCCTCGACGCGGACATCCACGTGGCTGAAGCGGGCCGAGCGTTCGACGATGCGGTCGGTGAGATCGCGCGTGTTCTCGCGCAGGGCCGCTTCGGCCTCGGTGCTGCTGGCCACGATGGTCACGGCGAGCCTGTCGTCGCGGGCGTCGAAGGTCAGTTCGACCCGGCCCAGATGACCCGGATCCAGCTTGAGCACGACCTTCTCGCCACCGGTGAGATCCTCCAGGCGGGTCGCCGTGAAGCGGGCGACCTGGTGACGGATGTCGGCGGCGCGGTCGGTCCCGGGCGCGGTGAAGCGGGCGCCTTCGGGACGGGCCGTGAGGGTGCGGGCCGAGCGGTCGGCGGCGGTGTCGGTGGTCGGGTCCGGCGCGCCGTCGCCGGCGGCCTCGCCATCGCCGGCCCCGGCGGGGTCGACGGTGTTCTGCCCGGATGCGGCATCCGTCGACGCGGCAGGCGCGGCGGCGGCGGGGTCGTCGCCCGACGGCGCGACGGCCGGCTGGTCGGTCGGTGCGG